>JBOGJB010000372.1:0-16310 GCA_050745085.1 Vicinamibacterales bacterium | reverse complement strand
CGAATGCGCCGGCGCGAGATTCGTCAGGATCCGAACGTGCGGTATTGGCCGCAGGGGATCCACCCACCGGCGCGTCAGGTAACGAAGACGCGCCGCCTTCCGCTCTCCGCCGACAGCCTCGTGGAAGCTCAACGCTTCGGCAAACGCGTTGTGATTCGCGGCCGGGTGCGTCCCGATCTCCTCGAATTTGCGGATGTCTTTGGTCTGCGACTCCGCCGCCGGTGTCAGCGGCCACAACGACTTGATCAAGGGACGGCGCACGTAAAGAAACCCGGTCCCCACCGGCGCGAGCAGCCACTTGTGGAGACTCGTGCCGTAGTAGCCGCACTCGAGATCGGCGAGCGTGAAGGGAAAGTGCGCGAACGCGTGCGCGCCGTCGACGATCGTCTTGATCCCGCGCGACCGAGCCATCGCGCAGATCTCCTGCACCGGGAAGATCTGCCCGGTCAGGTTTGTTATGTGGCAGAAGTGGATGACCTTCGTCGCCGGCGAGATCGCCTGCTCGAAGCGCCTGACGAGGTCCGCCCGGTCGGGCGGCACGGGGAACGCGATCTTCGTCAGCTTGATCTTGTCGCGCCGGACGCGCTGCTCCCAGGTGTCCAGCATCCGGCCGTAATCCTGGTTCGTCGTCAGCACCTCGTCGCCGGCTTTCAGCTCGATCCCGAGCTGCGCGATCTGCAGCGCCTCGCTCGCGTTGCGCGTGATCGCGAGCTCTTCGGGGTCGCAGCCCGCCGCGGCGGCGAGCCGGCGGCGAACGCTCTCGATGTTCGGCTCGAGGATCTGCCACATGTGGTACACGGGCGCCTGGTTCGAGATGTCCAGGTAGCGCTTGAGCGCTTCGTGAACCACGCGCGGCGACGGGCAGACGCCGCCGTTGTTGAGATTGATGATCGTCCGGTCGAGCGTGAAGGCCTGCTGGATCTCGCCCCAGTAGGTTTCGTCGGCGGCGACCTCGTCCGGAGTGACCTCGACGACGCGGGCGGCGGCAGCCCGGGCCCGGGCGAGGCCGTCAGGGGCGAGGGCAGCCAGCGCCGCGCCTCCGGCAAGACCGGATCGATGGAGAAAGGCGCGGCGGCTTAGCATGGATACCTCCCGGCGCGTAAGGATACAATGGGCGCGCTCAAAGTGGAGCCGCGATGCGAGAGTACGGCCTCCTGATTCTCCGCCTGGGTCTGGGCGCGGTCTTCATCGGGCACGGCGGCCAGAAGCTGTTCGGCATCTGGGGAGGCAGCGGGCTCAGCGAGATGGCCGGTACCTTTCAGAGCCTGGGACTGGTTCCCGCCTTCCCCCTGGCTCTGCTCGTCGGCGTCACGGAGTTTTTCGGCGGCGTCTGCCTCGCCGCGGGAGCGTTCGTGCGGCTGGTGTCGCCGGCCCTCCTCACCGTCATGGCCGTCGCCATCTGGAAGGTCCACCTTCCCAACGGATTCTTCATCAATTGGTACATGAGACCGGGGATCGGCCACGGATACGAGTTCAACATGACCTTGATCGCGGGCCTTCTCTGCCTGATGTTTATGGGGGGAGGCGCGCTGTCGGTGGACGGTTTTCGCGAGCGGTCGGCTGAGTCAGAAGCGGCAGGACGCGCAAGGCTGCGTGCTGGTAAAGTCTAGGACTTCGGGTTCCAGGGTTCCAAGGGTTCCAGGGGTTCCAAGGGTTCCAGGGGTTCCAGGGGTTCCAGGGGTTCCAGGAGTTCCCAAGGGTTCCAGAGGTTCGGAGGTTCGAGATGGATCGACGTGACTTCTTGAAAACCGTCGGCGCCGGGGGCATCGCGGCCGGGGTGATCGCGCCCGCCGACGCCGAAGCCCAGACCGGCGTGCGCGCGCTCGGCCCCGGTCCGGTGCCGATCCGCCTCAACATCAACGGACGCACCCACACGCTCGAGGTGGAGCCGCGCGTGACGCTGCTCGACGCGGCGCGCGACCGGCTCGGGCTCACGGGCCTCAAGCGCGTCTGTGATCGCGGGACCTGCGGCGCGTGCACCATGATCGTGGATGGACGGACGGTCTACTCCTGCTCGACACTCGCGATCGAGGCGCAGGGGAAGAGCATCCGCACGGTCGAAGGGCTCGCGTCTGCGGGCGCGCTGCATCCGGTGCAGCAGGCCTTCTGCAATCACGACGCGCTGATGTGCGGCTTCTGCACGCCGGGGTTCGTGATGGCCGCCGTGGCGCTCGGAGAGAAGAACCCGAAGCCGACGCGCGACGAAGCCTGCCAGGCGCTCGACGGCAACATCTGCCGCTGCGGCACCTACGTCAAGGTGCTGGCCGCGGTGCTCGATCCGAAAGGAGGCGTCCGTGGCTAAGTGGCCATCCTCGCCTGAGCTTCTCGGCAAGCGCACGGCCCGCCTCGACGGCCCGGGCAAGGTGTCCGGGACCGCGAAGTACTCGTACGACATCCAACGGCCGGGCATGCTGTTCGGCCGGATCCTCCGCTCGCCGCACGGCCACGCGCGCGTCCGCGCGATCGATCTCTCCGCCGCCCAGAAAGCGCCCGGCGTGAAGGCGGTCCTCGCCATCGTGGACGCGTCGCTGCCAGAGGCGAAGGTCATGTACCAGGGTGACGAAGTCGCGGCGGTCGCAGCCGAGACCGAAGAGCAGGCGCAGGATGCCGTGCGATTGATCAAGGTCGACTACGAGCCGCTGCCGCACCTGGCGACGGTCGAGCAGGCGATGCGCGCGGAAGCCCCCAAGGTGTTCAAGGAAGGCAACGTCCGCGAGCAGAACGTCCAAGAAGAAGGCGATCTCGACGCCGGCTTTAAGGCCGCGGCGCACATCATCGAAGGCGTGTATTCGACGCAGGTCCAGACGCACAACAGTCTCGAAACGCACGGCTGCGTGTGCGAGTGGGAGGGAGACAAGCTGACCGCGTGGGTGTCCACGCAGGCCGTCCACGGCACCCGCGAAGGGTTCGCGACCGGGCTGAAGATCCCGCAGGCGAACGTCAGGGTCGTCACCGACTACATGGGAGGCGGGTTCGGCAGCAAGTTCGGGCCGGATGTGCAAGGGCTGGTCTGCGCCCGGCTCGCGAAGCAGGCGGGACGTCCCGTCAAGCTGATGCTCGATCGGAAGGAAGAGCATCTGGCGACCGGCAATCGGCCGTCGGCGTTCGCGAAGGTGCGCGCCGGCGCCTCGGCCGACGGGAAGTTTACCGCCTTCGACGCCGAGACGTGGGGAACGGGCGGCGCCGGCGCGGGCGCTGGCTTCAACCCGCTGCCCTACACCGTCTACGCGTGGCCGGCGCGTCGGCGCCGTCACCGGGATGTCTACATCAACGCCGGCGCGCAGCGCGCGTTCCGCGCGCCGGGACATCCGCAGGCGTCGTTCATCACCGAGGTCGTCGTCGACGAGCTCGCAGACAAGGCGGGCCTCGATCCCCTCGAGCTCCGCATGCGCAACCTGGTGCCCGAAGCGCCGAACGCGATGTGGGCGAAATACTTCCCGATGGCTGCGGAGAAGATCGGCTGGAGCCGGCGTCACAAGACGGGCGATCCGACGCCGGGTCCGATCAAACGCGGCCTGGGGTGCGCGGCGAACCGGTGGGGCGGCGCGGGCAACCCCAAGACGCAGGCGCACTGCGACATCTTCGCGGACGGCAGCGTCGTGATGAAGATCGGCACACAGGACATCGGCACCGGCACGCGGACGGTCGTTGGCGTCATCACGGCCGAGACGTTCGGGCTGCCGCTGCAGGGCGTGAAGGTCGAGATCGGCGACACCAACTATCCGTTTGCGCCGGGCAGCGGCGGGAGCGTGACCGTCGGGTCGATCTCGCCGCCGATCCGACACGCCGCGGAGAATGCGCTCGCCGCGCTGGCATCAAAGGTGGCGCCGGCGCTGGGCGTCGCCGACCCGACGACGATCGTCGCGTCGAAAGGGCGCGTCCACGTCAAGGATGATCCCTCGAAGGGCATGACGTGGAAGGAGGCGTGCAAGCTCCTCGGGACCGAAACCATCAGCGTGGACGGCACGTGGCAGAAGGAGCTGGCGACGGTCGGCACGAGCGGGGTGCAGTTCAGCGACGTCGAGGTGGACATCGAGACCGGCGTCACGAAGGTCAAGAAGATCGTCTGCGTGCAGGACACCGGCCTGGTGCTCGATCGGCTCACCGCCGAGAGCCAGTGCTACGGCGGCATCATCATGGGGATCGGGTTCGCGCTCTTCGAGCACCGCATCCTCGACCGCAACACGGCGCGGATGGTGAACCCGAACATGGAGTGGTATCTGCTGCCGGGGCCCTCGGACATCCCGGAGATCGACGTCACGATCGTCGATCAACCGGACCGCGGCGTCGTCGGGCTCGGCGAGCCGCCGACAATCTCAACGGCGTCGGCGATCGCCAACGCCGTCGCCAATGCGATCGGCGTGCGGATCCGCAGCCTGCCGATCACGCCCGAGCGCGTGCTCGCGGCGCTGCAACAGGACAAGCGAGGAGGGACGCTGTGAAGCCCTTTGCGTACGTCAACGCCGCGAATGAAAAGGAAGCGCTCGCCGCGCTCGCGCAGGCCGGCGGGGCGCAGCCGCGCGGTCGGATGCTGCCGATCGCAGGCGGCATGGACCTTCTTGCGTTGATGAAGGACTACATCGCGCAGCCGGACCGGCTCGTCAACGTCAAAGGGCTCGACCAGACGATCGCGCAGGCCGAGGGCGGCCTCCGCATCGGCGCTGGCATCCGGCTCGTCGAGCTCGCCGAGCATCCGGTCGCGCGGCGGCTCTATCCCGCGCTCACCGACGCGGCCGCCGAGATTGGGACGCCGCAGATCCGGAACGTGGGAACGGTCGGCGGCAACCTCACGCAGCGCCCCCGCTGCTGGTACTTCCGGAACGAGGAGTTCGACTGCCTGAAGAAGGGCGGGTCGCGCTGCTTCGCCGTGGACGGCGAGAACCAGTATCACGCCATCTTCGGCAACGGCCCGTGCTTCATCGTCCATCCGTCCAGCCTCGCGGTGCCGCTCCTCGCCTACGGCGCGAAGCTTCGACTTGCGAGCGCGTCAGCGGACCGGACCGTCGAGGCGTCCGACTTCTTCGTGATGCCCGACAAGAGCATCCTGACGGAGAACGTGCTCAACCCGAACGAGCTGCTGACGCACGTCCTCCTGCCTGCACCCGGCGCCACGCGCAGCGCGTCGTACGAAGTACGATTCAAGCAGTCGCACGACTGGCCGCTTGTGATGGCGTCGGTCGTGCTGACGATGAGCGGCCGAACGGTCCAGCGCGCGCGGGTCGTGATGGGCGCGGTCGCGCCGATCCCGTGGCGATCCGCGGAGGCGGAGCAGGCGCTCGCCGGCAAGACGATCAGCGACGAAACCGCGTCGGCGGCGGCGGACGCCGCCGTCAAGGAGGCGCGGCCGATGACCGAAAACGGGTACAAGGTGCAGATCGCGCGGACGGCAGTGAAGCGGGCGATTCTGAAGGCCGCGGGCTTGCCGGTACCTTCTTTCAGTGCCTAGGGCCTCGGCGCTCGGACCTCGACGAAGCAGGCACGAGCCCCGAGGCACGAGGCCCGGCAGGAGCAAGGACATGGATCATCCAACGCCAAGTTCCCGTCTTGTGACGGCGACTCATTGCAGTCACCTGCGGCACAAGGGCATGTACGTGATGGGCGAGTACCATCCGGACTATGACGACGGCGGCGATGCCACGGCGTACTGGTGCACGTGCACGCAGAAGCCCATCGGCCCGGACGGCGGGATCGCCAGCGCCGAAACGTGTAAACCGGGAAGAGAGTGTTGCGGGTAAAATGGTTCGAGTGGGTTCGAACAGGTTCGAATGGGTTCGATGAGGTTCATATGAGATACCTAAGCATCGCGGCGATTGTATGGGCCGGAGCGGTGTCCGTGTCGGCGGATGGCTCGGCCGGAATCACGGGTGACTACGTCGAGGCGCGCACGGCCGAGGTGTTCACGGGCGGCTGCATCATGAACATGGAAGGAGAAACCTCGGGTCGCGAAGCGGTGATGGCCTGGCGCGTCAATCGGGGCGCGTACGACGGCGTAGCGCTCGAGGGGCTGAAGGTCGTGGCGATCGTCGCCGGCGACGTCAATCTCGGCACCCACGAGCTCGGCGGCGCGGCGCCGACGGAGATCAGCTCCATCGTGCTCGTGGACGAGCGCGCGACCCCGGCCGAACGGGGCGCCCTCGTGTCGCTCGCGCGGTCGCTGTCGAACGGCCTCGTCGGGAACACGGCCGACGTGCGTCCGGCGAGCATCGACTTCGAGCGGAGCGCGGAAGCCATCCGCGTGCAGGCCGGCAACGCGCGCCTGAACGTCGCGACGAAGCTCGAGCACAACCCGAGCTGCGGCGCCTTGAAGTGGTTCAACCCGCTGGGCCGCGTCGACGGCCCGACCATCGGGATGACGAAGATGTTCGCGTTCGCCGACGCGGCGCTGAGCCGCCGCTGGGTTCAGACCGATCGCCGGTCCGCGTTCTTTGGAACGTTCAATCTGAACCAGTGATCGCGCTCGTCGCGGCGGTCCTCCTTTCGGCCAACGCGCTTTCGGCCTCCAAGCACACCGACGCGCCACCGCCGGAGCTGGCTCCGGCGGTGCGCGCGCTCGTCGCCTCCTCCGGCGCGCGCGTCACCACCTCAGGCACGACGCTCGACTTCTGGTGGGTGAAAGCGCTTCCGCTGCAGGGAACGGGCGCGGCGTCCTGGCAGCAGGTGGAAGAAGGCACGCTCGTGGGCGCGGTCCGCGTCTCGGCCGTCTACCGCGACATCCGGGGTCGGACGATCAAGCCCGGCGTCTACACGCTTCGGTACGGCATCCAGCCGGCCAACGGCGATCACCTCGGCGTCTCACCGTTTCGCGATTTCCTCCTGCTCAGCCCCGCCGCCGCCGACACCGACGTCACTCCCACGGGACACGAGGGCACGGTCGATCTGTCAAAGCAGACGATCGGCGGCTCGCATCCGGCGGTGTGGAGCCTCGATCCGCCGGCCCTGACCGATGCCACCGCCGCGCCGCTCAGCGCGCGGACGAACGACGCAGGGCACGAGGCGGTCGTGTTCGAGGTGCCCACCGCGTCCGGGGCGACGCTGCGTTTCGGCCTGATCCTCGTCGGCAAGATCGACACCTGAGTGAATCTCGAGAATCGCGCGGCGCTCATCGCCGGAGGCAAGCGGCTCGGCGCGGCAGTGGCCCGCGCCCTCGCGGATCGCGGCTGCGACGTCGCGTTGACCTACAACCGCTCGCAGGACGAGGCGGAACAGACGGCAAAGGACGTCACAGCCGCCGGACGGCGCGCGGCGCTTGTCGAAGCAGACCTAACCGACGCGGCTGCGTGCGCACGCGCGGTCGACCGCGCGAGAGAGACGTTCGGCCGCCTCGATGTGCTCGTGCACATGGCGTCCATTTACGCGCAGATTCCGTTCGATGCGTTGACCGCCGACGCGTTCGATCGCAACCTCGCGGTGGATCTCCGCTCGGCGTTTCTGTGCGCGCGGGCCGCGGTGCCTCACATGCGCGCGGCGGGAGGCGGACGCATCATCCTCTTCTCGGACTGGATCGCCGCGAGCGGCCGGCCGCGCTACCCGGGCTACTTGCCGTACTACGTCGCGAAGAGCGGCATCGTCGCGCTCACTGAAGCGCTCGCGCTGGAGCTCGCGGGCGATGACATCCTCGTCAATGCCGTCGCGCCTGGGCCGATCCTGGCGCCCGATGACACGACCGCCGCCGAGCGGAAAGCGGTTGAGGAGGCCACGCCGCTCGGGCGTTGGGGCGGGCCGGAGGAGATCGTCAAGGCGGTTGTCGCCCTCATCGACTCCGACTTCATGACGGGCGAAACGGTCCGGGTCGACGGTGGCCGTCACGTACGGTAACGGCAGCGCATAAATCCACCCCCGGCAGAGGTAGCAGGGCAGCGGTCTTGCAAATCAATCAAAAGAATTGAGTAGCTGGCGGAGGGACGCCAGCTGAGATTCAGATGCCTGCGACCCGTCCCCGCCCCACTTCCCGGCACACGCCCGAACGCCGCGCCGCGGGCGACCGCCGCCTCATCCGTATCCTGCTCCTCGAAGATGACGACGACGTCCGGCTCTTGCTCACGCTTGCACTGAAAGACGACGGCTACGATGTCACTGCCGTTGCGAATGCCGACAATGCACTCGAGGCAATGCACGGCCGCCGACACGACCTCGTCCTGACCGACTACTGCCTGCCGAGAAAGGACGGGCTGCAGTTTCTCGCGGAGGCACAGACGGCCGGCGTGCTCGCCCATGCGCCGGTCATCGTGTGCACCGCGTTTCCGCCTGGAGGGACCTCGGGCGTCACGGTGCTTGAGAAGCCGATCGAGCTCGACGCGCTCCTCCAGCAGATTCGAGCCATCCTGAAGCGGTGACGCGCCGTACCGTCGGGCGCGCGACTCACAGCGTCTTGAGGTACTCGATAAGCGCCCGCCGTCGCGCATCGGTCCGGATGAGCCTCCATACGTCGTGGCCGTCGTTGTCACAGCCCTCGCGGTTCGTATTGAACCAGTCACGGCGATGGCCGTACGACCGGAGCAGCGCGGGTTCCCCTAACCGCGCCGCGCCCTCGTCGGGATACAACATTTGCCCCACCCGTTGACGATCGAACCGCCTGGCGGCCATCACGCTGAAGATCCTGGGCCGCTCTGACACAGGGCCGAGCAGATGGTGAAGCGTCGGGACGCTGCCGTTGTGCAGGTACGGATAGTTCGCCCAGACGCCGGTGAGCGGCGTGGCCGCGTACCCTTCGCTTGGTCTCAGCCGTCCTTCTTTTGCGAGCGGACTGCTCTCGAATGCGTCCACGAATCCCGGCCTGACCACGTCGAGCCGGCCGCGATCGGTTCCGACCTCCTCGTGTCTCCCGGGCCAGGCGACGTTCCCTCTGCCGTCGTAAACCCCGTGGCATCGCGCGCAGCCGACTTCGTCCGAATAGAAGAGCGCCCTCCCTTCGGCCGCCAGCGCCCGGTCGATCTCGTAGGGATAGCGTGGCGGCCTCAGGTGCCGGACGACCGTCTCGAATTCTTCCTTGATCGCGGGGACGACGATCTCATCGAGCGTCTCGAACGACCGATCTTTCTCCAGCTCCATCGAGGAGGCCATCAGCGGGTACCGACCGTAGAAGCTGCCATCGGCGTACCAGCGGCCGGCCTGTATCTTCGCGGCGGTGTGCCACAGCGGGGGTACCTTGACGTCGCCGCGTCCGACCTCGTCGACCGCCGGCATCCGGCCGGCGTGCGGTCGCATATAGAGCTCGACGTGAGAGGCGGCAAACGCCGTCGAGCGCGCGCGCGTGAGCGAGTCGATCTTGTCGTGATGGTGGCGCGTCAGGATGTCGTTGGCGCGCGCAGCGAGGTCGTCGTCGGTTGATCTGCGGGCCAGGAGCCGACGGCCGGCCGGGCTGGTGAGGCCCTTCAACGAATCCGCAAGGACCTTCTCGTCGAATGTCTTCGCCCCCGCGCCGAAGTACGCGACGCCATCGATCTCGGCGGTGTGACAGACCACGCAGTTCACGGTCCACATCAACGGCCGCGCCGGGTCCGCGGCGGGCGCCATGCCGTAGGCCGGCACGGCCCGGTTCTCGGGCCACGGCACGAGGCCGACGCGATCGCGGATGATTGTGTTCACGTCGCCGACGACCATTTGCGTCGCGAGGTTGCTGTCGAAGAGCGACTGCGGGATCCAGGCGGAGCTTTCGTACGTCTGGTAGACGAACTGGAAGAGCGCCACCCGCCGCTCCGCCGGCGGACGCGGGTCGTCGGGGTTCCATTCGACGACGAGGTTGCGGATGTCCGAATCGAACGACTCGACGAGCGCGTCGCGCGTGAGCCGCGCGGCCGGCGCCGGCGTGGGGATCGACAGCACGAAGGAGAGAGCAGCGAGCGGGACGAGCGCCGCTGCGGCGAGCCCGAGGGCCTGCCCTGAGCGAAGTCGAAGGGTCCGTCTGACTGCAGGCATGCCACGCCTCCTCGAGCGACCATATGGCGCGGGCCTCTCAGAGGTCGTGAACGGGCGCTGAATCAGTGTGAAAAAGGATGAGCGAGCCTACAAGGCCCTGGCTCCGGCGAACAGGGCTCGCATCGACTCGAGGGCGCCGCTGAGCTCCTGTCGCTCTCGCGCGAAGCAGAAGCGTACGTATTCTTCGCCGCTCGCTCCGAAGTCGACGCCCGGCACGCAACCGATCCGGCCTTCCGAGATCAGGTACTCGGCGATCGCCCAGGAAATCGACGGCTGGCCCGCCTGCGCGGCCGGAGCCGCTTCGGCGCGGCGAAGGCTCGCGCGTCCCGACGCTTTCGCCCACTCCGGGTTGACATGGAGGAACGCGTAGAACGCCCCTTTCGGCGGCGTGCCGCTGAGCACGCCGGCCGCGGCGCGGGCGACGCCGGCGTAGAACAGGTCGCGCCTCGCCTGCAGCTCCGCTCGAAACTGCTCGACCGACGCCTGCGATCCCTCAAGCGCGCCGATGCCGCCGAACTGGACGACCGACGCGATATTGCTGGCGGTGTAGAACAGGACCTTCTTCATGCGCTCGCGGAGCTTTGGGTCCTTGACCGCGACGTAGCCGAGGCGCAGGCCGGTCATCGCGTAGGTCTTGCTGAAGGTGTAGATGGGCACCGTGCGCTCGTACATGCCCGGCAGCGACGCGATGCTGACGTGTTCGGCGCCGTCGAACAGGACGTCTTCGTACGCCTCGTCCGAGAAGATCCAGAGACCACTCCTCGTCGCAAGATCGGCGATGACCTGCAGGTCGGCCCGCGTCAGCACGCCGCCCGTCGGGTTCTGCGGAGTGTTCAGATAGAGCGCGCGCGTCTTCGGGGTGATCTTCGATGCCAGCTCGTCCAGGTCGTAGCGCCATTCGAGTCGCTCGTGGAGCGGGCAGGGCACGGGCACGGCATGCGCGGCGAGCACGTTGCCCATGCAGGGCGGCCACTCCGGGTCAGGAACGATGACTTCGTCGCCCGGCTCGAGCAGACCCTGGCACGCCATGAAGACGCCGTGGATACCGCCCGTCGTGACCATGATCTCGTCGGGGCTGACCGGAATGCCGTTCCGGCGGCGCATCTTCTCCGCGAGCAGCTCGAGCAGCCGCGGGACGCCCGTGGTCTGCACGTAGTGCGTTCGGTTGGCCGCGATCGCGCGCGCCATGGCATCCTTGACGCTTTCGGGCGCGTCGAAGCTGACGTCTCCCTGATCGAGGCGGAAGGGATCCTTGACGCCGAACATCATGTCGCGGATGCGGATGATGCCGGAGAAGGGGACCGAGTCGAGAAACTGGCCCATGACGATAGATTATAGGTGTCCAATGCCGAATGCCCAATGCCGAATGCCGAAAGGGTCTGCGCATCATGCGTAAACCGGCGGCCACCGACTATCCGATTCTTGACGTCATTCGCGAGCGGTGGAGCCCGCGCGCGTTCGACGATCGACCTGTCGATCGCGCCGAGCTGCTCTCGCTCCTCGAAGCTGCGCGCTGGGCGCCGTCGTCCTTCAACGAACAGCCGTGGCGGTTTGTCATCGCGGAGCGGCACAGCGATCCCGCCGCGTTCGAGCGGTTGATCGGGTCGCTCATCGAGTCGAACCAGGTCTGGGCGCGTCTCGCGCCGATCGTCGGGTACTCGGTGGCGTCGATGACGTGGGCAAAGACAGGCAAGCCGAACCGCCATGCCTGGCACGACGTCGGTCTCTCGATGAGCATGCTGCTCGTCGAAGCGACGTCGCGCGGGCTGTTCGTGCACCAGATGGCGGGTTACGACGCGCAGAAAGCGCGAGAGGCGTGCGGGGTTCCCGAGGGATTCGAGCCGGTGGCCGCCTTTGTGATCGGGTATCCCGGTCCGCTCGAACGTCTCGACGAGCGCAACCGCGGCCGTGAGACGGCGCCGCGGACGCGGCGGCCGGTCAGCGGGTCCGCTTTTCTGGGGCGGTGGGGAGGTTCGCTCGTTCCAGAATCGCGCTGAGCGTCGGCTGGGCGCGGCCGGCCGGCAGGTTGCTGATGTAGAAGTGCCGCGCCCCGGCGCGCGCGAGCGTCGAGAGCGTGCGCGCGCAGATGTCCACGGCGCTCGCCCCTTCGTCGAACTCCTTCATCAGCGCGTCCGCCGGCACGGGCAGGAATCCCTTCAGCGCCTCGAGCGTGCGCGGGTTCGCGCTCCGGTAGTAGAAGACCCCGAAGATGCCTGGCTGCGTGAGCCCCCGGCGTTCGGCCTCACGGACGAATCGCTCGACCGAGGCCGACTCGTGGTGCGAGACGATCTGCGTCAGATAGAAGTCCGCGTGCGCCTCCCGATCGAGCAGGAACCCGACCTGGCGCGCGGCGTCTGCGTGCGGGTTCGCCCAGCCGCCGAGGTTCAGGTCCGGCTGGCGCCCGCGAATTTCCTTGCGAAGCTGCCACGCGTGCAAGACGCAGCGCGGCGCGCCCACCGCCTTGTCCCCGCCGAGCACAACGAGCGACGGGAACCCCTGCTGCACGGCCCGATCGGCGTAGGCGAGGCAGTACTCGAGCGTATGCTTGCTTGTCAGGAACGGGACGACGCGGCTGCGCGGGACGTCGCTGCCGAGGTTCGTGACGAGGTGGCGGAGGTTGTCCTCCTCGCGCAGCCCGACGGCGCTGTCGGTGATGAAGACGAAGGTCCCGCCCCGAACGAGGCCGCGCACCGCGTGATAGGTGTCGATCCACGCGTCCATGCTTGCCGCGGCGCCGAGCTCGGCACGCGGCGGGCGAAGCTCCGCCGAGACGACGGAGGCGTGCGACGAGAGCGCGTCCAGAAGTGTGGTCAAAACGACAAGTATACTATTCGGTCGATGTTCGATCCGGCGGCGCGCGCGGCGCTTACCTCGCTTCCCCAGATCCCTCTCCCGGCATGGCCGACACCGATCGAGCCGATGCCGCGGCTCGCGGCCGCGATCGGCACACGCGCGCAGCTCTTCGTCAAGCGGGACGACGCGATCCCGTTCGCGTTCGGCGGCAACAAGATCCGCAAGCTGCGGATTGTCGTGGCGCAGGCACTGCGCGAGCGGGCGGACACGCTGATCACGTGCGGCGGCGTGCAGTCGAACCACGCGCGCGCGACCGCGGCGTTCGCCGCGCGGCTCGGTCTCCGCGCCGTCCTCGTCGCCAACGGCGCGCCGCCGGCGAAGCCGACCGCCAACGCCCTGCTCGATCGGCTGCTCGGCGCCGAGGTGCACTACGTCTCGTCCCGCGACGCACGCGATCCGGCAATGCAGGAGATTGCCGGCAGGCTCCTCCTCGAGGGGCGCAGGCCGTTCATCATCCCGCTTGGCGCATCCACGCCGCACGGCGCGGCGGCGTACGCGCTGGCGGTGGCGGAGCTCCTCGGCCAGATCGAGCCGCCCGATGTGATCGTCCACTCGACGTCGTCGGGCGGCACGCAGGCTGGCCTCGTCGCCGGCTGCCGTCTCGCCGGTCTCGAGACCCGCGTCATCGGAATCAGCGCGGACGACCCGCGCGCGACGCTGACCGAGGTCACCCAGCGCATCATCGACGGGCTCGGATCGATCGTGGGCGCTCCCGCCGAGCTTCGCAAAGCGGTCCCGGCGATTGAAGTGGACGACGCGTTCGTGGGTGAGGGCTACGGCATCCCGACGGCCGCTTCGACCGAGGCGCTCGAGCTGGCGGCGCGATGCGAGGGGCTCTTCCTGGATCCGACCTACACGGCAAAGGCGATGGCGGGTCTGATTGCGTACGCGAGGCGGGGGACGTTCGAGAAGGGGGTGCGCATCGTGTTCTGGCACACCGGCGGCCAAGTGGGGCTCTTTTCATGACGGCCACGGAGCCCCGCGGATCTGCGATCACCTTCTTCGGCGCGGCGCGTACCGTGACCGGCTCGAAACATCTGCTCGACACCGGGCAGGCGAAGGTGCTCGTCGACTGCGGCCTCTTCCAGGGTCTCAAGACGCTGCGTGAGCGCAACTGGCAGCCGCTCCCGGTCAATCCCGCCTCGATCGACGCCGTGATCCTCACGCACGCTCACCTCGATCACGTCGGCTGGCTGCCCCGGCTCGTCGCCGGCGGGTTCAGAGGACGCGCATTCTGCACGCCCGCCACCGCCGACCTGACGAAGATCGTGCTGGCGGATGCCGCGAAGCTGCAGGAAGAGGATGCCGCCTCAGCGAACCGCGAAGGTTACAGCCGTCACAAACCCGCGTTGCCGCTCTTCACCGAGGAGGACGCGCAGCGGGCGATGACGCTCCTGCAGCCGGTCGGGTACGAGCGCGCGATGCCGATCGCCCAGGGGGTCGAGGCGGACTTCATCAACGCCGGGCACCTGCTCGGCTCGTCGTACGCTCGGGTGCTCGCCGGCGGGCAGGAGATCCTCTTCGGCGGCGATCTCGGCCGCTACGATCGGCCGATCCTGCCGGATCCGTCGCCGGTCGACGGAGCGGACGTCCTGCTGCTGGAATCCACCTACGGGGATCGGCGCCACGCAGATGACGACAACGGCGAGCTGCTCGCGCGCGTGATCGGCGAAACGGTGCAGCGCGGCGGGAAAGTGATCGTCCCCGCGTTCGCGATCGGCCGCGTCGAAGAGGTGATCTACTGGATCAAGAAGCTCGAAGAAGAGCGCCGCATTCCGACGCTGCCGGTCTACCTCGACAGCCCGATGGCGGCGGCGGCCATCAAGCTCTATGAAGCGCGCCAGAACGAGCTCGATCCGGAGGTTCGGGCCGTGGAGCGCGGCGTGTGCGTCTTCTGCACCACCCGCTTCAGCGTCGTCACCTCACCGCGCGAGTCCCACCAGCTCGTGACGGACAACGCCCCGGCCGTCATCATCGCGTCGAGCGGCATGGCGACAGGCGGTCGCGTCTTGAATCATCTCAAGGCGACGCTGCCGGACCGCCGGCACACGGTGCTGTTCGTCGGCTACCAGGCACCGGGAACCCGCGGCCGCGTCATGCTGGACGGCGCACCGCACGTGAAGATCCACGGCGCGGACGTGCCCGTGGCCGCCCAGGTCGCCGTCAGTCATTCAATGTCGGCGCACGCCGATCAGGGCGAGATCCTGCGCTGGCTCGGATACTTCCGGCGCGCGCCCCGCCGGACGTTCCTCGTCCACGGCGAGCCGGCTTCGCTCGAGACGCTGCGAGCAGCCATCGCGCAGAAGCTTGGTTGGGATGTGTACATTCCCGACCATCAGGAACGCGTAGAATTGTGACTAGCTCCATGAGAGGACTCTTGATGACTGTTGTGTTGGGTGCTGCCGCGTCCGGCGCATGCGGCGATACTCCCGAACCGGCCCCCGCGGCGGCCGTTCAGGACACGAAGTCGGCGTCCCAGGGCGCGGCCGGCCGGAAATACCTGCTCGAGCGCGTGGACGACGCCGCGGTGGCGCAGCTGTACGCGGACGGATTCGAAGCGCTGCCGCTCAAGGAAAAGACGCTGATCTGGCATCTTTATCAGGCGGCGATCGCGGGGCGCGACATCTACTACGACCAGCGCTACCGGCACAATCTCGAGATGCGGGAGGTGCTCGAGCAGATCGTCACGCACCCCGGCGGGATCGACCAGCCGACGCTCGACGAGATTTGGCGCTACACGAAGCTTTTCTGGCTCAACACAGGCCCTTATAACAACCTCACCGCGCGCAAGTTCGTCCTGAAGACGACGCCGGACGCGTTCGCAGCCGCGGCGAAGCAGGCAGCCGCCAACGGCGCCGCGTTCCCGCTCACGGGAGGCGAGACGCTCGACGCGATGCTCGCGCGGCTCCGGCCGATGTTCTTCGACGCGTCGTTCGAGCCCATCGTGACGAACAAGACGCCAGGCCCGGGCAAGGACATCCTGGCCTCGAGCGCGAACAATCTCTACGTCAACGTCACGATGAAGGATCTGGCCGGCTTCACCGAGAAGTACGGGCTGAACTCGCGGTTGGTGAAGAAGCCCGAGGGGAAGCTCGTCGAAGATGTCTACAAGGCCGGCGGCCGCTATGACCGGGAGATCGGGCGTATCATTCGGCACCTCGAGGCGGCGACCGGGTTCGCGACCGAGCCGATGGCACGCGCGCTGAAGTCGCTCACCCGCTGGTACCGCACCGGCGAGACGGCCGATCGCGTCGCGTACGACATCGCGTGGGTCCAGGACAAAGACTCGCCCGTCGACACGATCAACGGGTTCATCGAGGTGTACATGGACCCGCGCGGCATCAAGGGCTCGTGGGAGGCGCTCGTCTTCTACGTGAACCGCGAGAAGACCGAGGACATCCGCAAGCTGGCTGACGCGGCGCAGTGGTTCGAGGACCGGATGCCGTGGGACCCGAAGTACCGCAAGCCGGGCGTCCACGGCATCACCGCCAACGCCATCGACGTCGTCATCGAGACCGGTGACTCGGGGCCAATCACGGCGG
>JBOGJB010000371.1:0-3925 GCA_050745085.1 Vicinamibacterales bacterium | reverse complement strand
GCCATGAAACGCTCCCGGTGGCGCGTCTCCCGATACATGCGCTCGAGAATCGCGACGAGCATGTTGGCCGTGACGTAGTTGTAGCGCGACAGCCCCGACCCGTCCGCCAGCACGTACCGCCCAGGCTCGATCCCCCAGGACGTCAACAACTCGGTGACCGTCTTGCGTCCACCCTCGACGGTCCCGCCGCCGATCATCCGCAGCAGCACCTCCGCGTAGAGGTTCTGGCTGATCTTCATCAGGACGGTCGCGATCTCCCACAAAGGCGGAGACACGATGCGGGCGAGAGTTTGAGGAGGTTCGAGGGGGTTCGACGGGCCTCGCGGAACTTCGGCCGCTTCGCCGCGAACGTCGATGCCGTGGCGGATTAAAGCATCGCGCAACGCCCGCGCGAAGGACAGACCCGGGTCCTCGACCGCCGCCAGGCGCCGCAGCGGCTGCGCGCCGATGGGAATCGTGCCAACGACGTCGAGCCTCGTCGAGCCGCGTTCGCGCTGCAGCTCAATCGTCTGGCCGATCCCCGCCACTGACGTCGTGGCGCGGTTCATGACCTCGAGGTCGGTCGTTGTCGGCGTCATCTCGAGGCGCGCCGGCTCGCCCGCAGCGGCGCCAGGCTCCATGACGATGGTGACGAGATTCTCCGCATACGCCAGCGCGTTGACCGGCGCCGCGTAGCCGAGCTGCAGGTAGTCCCAGGACCACCCGCCGCCGATCTCCGGACCGGTGAACAGACGATCGTCGGCGACGACCCGTCCGTCGATGGCGCGGATGCCCGCTTCACGGAGCTGCCAGGCGACGTCCTCGAGAATCTTCTCCGCGCGGTCGTGCCGCGCGTTCATCGACGGATCGCCGGACCCGACGACGACGAGATCGCCGCCGAGAACGCCACCGGCGATCGCGGCATCGGACACGAGCCGCGTCTCGAATCGATAGTCCCAGCCGAGCCGGTCAGCGGCGGCCGCGAGCGTCACGACTTTCATGTTGGACGCCGGCATCATCAGCTTGCCGGCGTTGCGGCTGAAGATCGTCTCGCCGGTGTCGAGCGAGCGGACGACAACGGACCAGTAGGAATGTTCGAGACCGGGAGCGTTGAAGATTCGATTCAGAGCAGAGGCCAGAGGCCGGGGGCCAGAGGCCGGACGTCGGCGGGCGGGAGCGGTCTGAGCCGCATGTCCCGGAAGGACAAGGGCGAAGACGAGGGCCAGGGCCAGTCTTCTGGTCCCTGACCTCCGGCCTCCGGCACCCAGGATCACTTCACCTCGTTCAGCGCCTTGACCGCGCCCTCGTAGTCTGTCTTCTCGATCTTCATGACGCCGGGCTCGCCGGCGCGTGCGGCGTGGACATTGTCCCCGCGCACGCCGAACGTCACGCGCTCTTCCTTCTTGCCGTCATCGTAGCGCACGACCATCGTCAGCGCCGGGGTGTCGACGCCGGTGCCCGCGGTCGCGTCCGCGAACGACTGCGCGCGCAGGTTGGAGAAGGCCGAGAGCATCGCGTCCATCTTCGCCATGTCCGCGTCTTTCTTCGCAGGCGCAGACTGGACCCACTTGTCGGTAGACGGCGCCTTCGGATCCTTGTTCTCCACGCGCTCGAAGACGATCGTCCCGCCGTCGCGCGTGATCTCGACACGCTTCGCGTTGAACGTACGGAACTCGAACAGGTCCTTGCGGCGGAAGTCGGCGCCCCCCTTTTTCAGCTCGTCGGCGAGCGCCGACTCGAGCGTGAAAACCGGGGGACGCGACAGGTCGCGCGCGTAGAGGTTACCGTCCCCGGCGTCGGCCCCGAGCGCGAGCGCCGCCTGCGCGCTGCCCGCGCCGACGCGCACGGTGATGGCCGGCGCCGCGAGTCCGTATTTCTTCAGGTCCGCGTCCGACGGCGCCGCCGCTGAGACGATCGATTTCATCTGCGCGCCGGACAGCCGGCCGAGGAGCCCTTCGACCATCCCGAAGTCGGCGCGCGCTGCGATCGGCTCGGTGAGCATCCACTCGCCCGCGTCTTTTTTTGTCCGAATCGTCTTGCCGCCGGCCACGATCGTGAGCCCATCAGCCTTGTCCCGCTCGAACTTCAGCGCGGTCTTGTCGCGCATGTCGAACGTCGAGCGGACGAACGTGGACTCGAGATAGCCAGGGATGAGGATGACGCGCTTCTCGGGTCCGACCTTCGCGTAGACATCCCCGCCGGTCGCCGTCTTGTTCCCGATGAGCAGGCGCTTCGGCTCCTTCGTCCCGGCCAGGCGGAACGAGACCTCGGCGCGCGGCTCGGCGAGTCCGAACTCCTTCAGCTCCGCGGGATTCTCGTCGACGACGTGCCGGGTCTCGAGCGTCGAGAGATTGGTCGCGAGGCCGGAGGCCTCGGTCGCGTCCGCCGCCGTCTTCAGCGGCTCGACGATCTGCCAATCGGTCCCGGTCTTCGTGAGGGTCGTCCGATCGCCATCCTTCAGCGCAATCGTGATCTCCTCGATCTTGTCCGCCTCGACGCCGTCGAAGACCTTCGGCTTCGCTTCGGGCTCCGAGCTGGGCGCCCGTTTCGACTCGACGAAGTAGATGTAGGCGCCGAGACCCAGCCCGACGACGAGCAGGACGACGAAGGATCGCAGGCCCCGCATCTACCGCCTCCGCCACCAGGTCTGAGCGCCGGCCAGGAGGATGAGACCAGGGATGATGAAGATGGTCAGCAACATCATGAAACGCTGCTGATCGGCCGTCATCGACAGCCGCCGGTCCTGCGCCTCGCGCGGGCGGATCGCGATCATGTTCTCCTGCCCGGCGAGCCAGTTGGTGACGTTCATGAAGAGATCGCGGCTGCCCACGGCGCCGAGGAAACCGTTCGATGCGAAGTCGGAGTCGCCGATCGCGATAACACGCGTCTCCGGCTTCTTCGGCTCTTCTTCTTTCGGCGCCTCCACCTGGTTCTCGGGTTTGGCCGGCTCCGGCGCCGCGGCCGACACGGCGGCGCCGAGCGGGATCGGGCCGGTCTTGTCTCCCTTGGCCGCTTCGACGGGGAGCCGGCCGGTGGTCAGGAGCGTCTTGATGTCGGTCTCGGCCCAGCTGCGCGGGCTGGTCTCGATGATCGGCTGCGCGGTCCGCCCGTTCACGCCGCCCGGCACCGGCGACATGGACCGGGCGACCGGATAGACCGTGAAGAGCGTGAGCCGCTCGAGGGCCGGATGCGCGGGATAGGGTGGCATCGCGACCGGCACCGACGGTTCGTCGCTGCGACCGCTGACGTCCACGACGATGTCGTTGCCCGCCTCGATCCCCCATTCGCGCAACAGCGCCATGAGGTTCGTGAGGGGAGGCGCGTCGGGGCGCGCGGGCGGATCGAGCAGGAACAGCACGCGGCCGCCACGCTGGAGATACTCGCGGAGCATGTCCACCTCCTCCTGGAGGTAGTCGGCCTGCGGGCCCGCGAGCACGATGACCGAGGCGTCAGCCGGCACGGTCTTCTGCTGCGCGAGCGCCAGTTTGTCGACCTTGAAATTGTCGATTTGGAGCGCCTGCGCGATTCCGGAGTAGCCCGTCCGCCGATCGGCCCCGGCCGTGTCCCGTTCACCATGGCCCTGGACGAAGTACACGGTCTTTTCCTGACCCTGCACGGCCTTGATGAGCGCGTTCGTCAGGTCCTGCTCGGTGTCGTTGGTCGCGCGCTCGACGCGCGCGCCGTACTCGAACACCACCGTCCCTTCCTGTTGAATCTTGTACCGCTCGGCGAGCGCAGGGCGCTTGTACACGTCGATGTACTCAACGCTCACTTTCTTCGAAGCGTACTGGAACTGGTCGAGCCGGTCGCGAAACCGATCGAAGTCGTCACCCTTGGTGAATACCTTGATGGTGACCGGGTTCGGCAGCGTCTCGAGGATCTTCTTCGTCTGATCCGACAGCGTGAACGCGCCGCCCGCCGTGAGGTCCCAGCGCTTGTTCTGGCG
>JBOGJB010000370.1:0-14581 GCA_050745085.1 Vicinamibacterales bacterium | reverse complement strand
GAATAGAAGGGGCTCGCGGCAGCCACTGCGCTGACGCCGGCGAGCGCCGGGGCGGTCTCGTTGGCGGCGGTCGATGGGATCCGGGCGAACAGCGTCAGGCTTCCGGCGTACCGGATCGGCGCCCCACCGGCCAGCGTCGCGCCGTCGGCCACCGCGAGCGTCTCGAACGGCACCCGCCACAGGAATCCCTGCGGGAGGATGACGATCGAGGTCGCGCCGGCGAGGCGTGCCGCCAGCGGCGCGACGATCGTGTCCGGGCGCTCGTGAATCTCGCGCGCCGATGCCGGAAGCACGTGCGCGGTCGGCGTGGCGTCCCCGTGCCGCATAACGAGCGCCACCACGCGGCTCTCGGAGATCGTGAACGACAGCACGGCCGCGCCAGGCTGATCGGGCGCGACGAGCGCAGCGTCGATCTCGGCGGCGGCGAGATCCCCGCGCCAGCGGGCCAGATTCGTGAGCCGCTCGTAGAGCCGCGTCGTGAAGGCGTCGCGGTCCGCCGTCGTGCGGCCGAGCCGCTGCCGCAGCGCGGCGAGACGCGCGGCGTCCGGCTTCGGCAGCCGCGCTTCGCGGGCGACCTGCGCATGCACGGACACGACTTCTCGCCGGAGCCGGCGCTCCTCCTCCCGCTCCGCCTCGGTCATGCCCGAATGGATGGCGTCGCGCACGAGCGCGAGCTGATCCCGCAACCGTCGCAGCCGCCCGCGCTCGGCCGCCGCGAGCGCCGCGCGCGGCTCGCTCAGGGCGACGAGCGTTTCGACCAGCCCCGCGTGCGGCGACGCCCGATCGTCATCGGTGGGTGCGCCCGGCTCCTCGCCCTCCTGCTCGGCGGGATCTTCGACGATGGCGACGGCGGCTTCGAACGCGCGTCGCGCGGCGGCGGGGCGTTCGAGCGCGAGGAGCGCGTAGCCTTCGCGCACGCGCGCGCGCCACTCGAGGTCGCGGCTGGCGGTCTCGCGGCCGATCGCCGCCGCCCGCGTCGCGGCGTCGAGCGAGTCCTCGGCGGCACGCCGCACGGCGTGCGCCATCGACGTGCCCAGCGCCGCCCGACCAACCTGCTCGCGCCGCCCGAGCGCCTCGAACACCGACGACGCCTCCTTGTAAGACGCCAGCGCGGCGTCGGCTGCTCCGAGCGCCGTCTGCGCGAAGCCCAGGCCGAGCGTCGCGTACGCGCGTCCTTCCCGTCCGTCCCGCTCGGTGAGCTTACCGAACAGATCGCGGCTACGCGTGTACGCGTCGACGGCCGCCTTGAAGCCCCCGCGCACCAGCTCGACGAGGCCGATCGACTGCAGGACGCGCGCAACGCCCGCCGTATTGCCGGACGCCTGTTCCAACTCGAGGCTCTCGGTGTAGAGAGCGATGGCACGTTGGTGATCGCCTCGCAGGTAGTTCACGTGAGCGAGGCTTGCCAGCGCCTCCGGAACACCTCCGCGGTCGCGCACCTGCCGGAACCTCGCCAGCGCGCTCTCGAGCGTCGCGACGGCCGACTGGAAGTTCCCTCGCGCAGTCTCGGCGCGTCCCTCGCCGTGCTGCGCGCGCGCCGCGGGGACGATGTGTCCGGGCATGGCGTCGAAGAGGTCCCGGCTGCGCGCGAACGACTCGATCGCCGCGCCGAAGTCCCCCTGCACGAAGTACACGTTGCCGATGTTCATGGCGAGCGACGCCAGCGTCGGCCGATCGCCGAGCGGCTCGACGATGGCCAGCGCCCGCCGGTATGACTCGAGGGCCGCAACGTAGTCGGCCATCGCGTACTGGGCGCTCGCGACCGCCTGGAGCGCCGTCGCGATGCTGGGCTTGTCGCCGCGCGTCTCCTCCTCGGCGAGGCGTTCCTGGTAGATCTCGAGGGCTCGCGCGTAGTCCTGACGGAAGAAGTACACGTTGCCGATGTTCTGGAGGGCCGCCGTGGCCGCCTCGACGTCGCCAAGCCGAATG
Organism: Vicinamibacterales bacterium; assembly: GCA_050745085.1. Taxonomy (GTDB): domain Bacteria; phylum Acidobacteriota; class Vicinamibacteria; order Vicinamibacterales; family 2-12-FULL-66-21; genus DATAEE01. The sequence goes on along the minus strand of JBOGJB010000370.1, from coordinate 12,652 downwards.
GCGATCCCCCTGACGAGCCGGTACGCGATCATTGCGCGGTCGAAGCTGCGGCTGAAGGCGCCGCGATCGCCACGCTCGCCCAGCGCACGCAGCAGCTCGCGACCCAGAAGATCGCGATCCGCGTCAAGGCGCGCGTCTATCGCCGCCGGGTCGGTTAGGGCGGTCAAGTCCTCGGCCAGCGCAACGTAGGCGGAGGATTCGGCGAACAGGCGCCAGCCGTCCGCTGTGCGAACGCACTCGAGCACGATGGCGAGCCGGCTGGGGACGGTGTTGCCGCCTGTCACCGTGCGCTCGCGATCGGCGACGATCCGGACCTTCGCCCGGCCATCGTCTACCGCGACACGGTCGATCCGCGCGTTCAGGAAGCGATCGTCGCCCGACTGGAACACGACCGACGTGAAGTCACGCCGCTGATCGGCTCCCGGTGCGTCCGGAGCCCAGAGCGCGAGGAACGCTTCGAGGTTCTCGCGCTCCTGAGCCGAGAGCCACTCCTGCGCGAGCGCTCGCACCGCGGCCTGATCGTCGGGCTGGACCGGCACCAGCGCGGCGGACACCACGAATACGAGCGTTGCGGCGGCCAGGCCGCTCATCCCGCGAGCTTGAAGTCCACGGACACTGTCAGAATCACCGAAACAGGCACGCCGTTCAAGAGCGTCGGCGTGTACTTCCACTGCCGAACAGCGGCGAGCGCGGCCTGATCGAGCAGCGGCACCGACTGGACGACGCGCGCGCTCTGGACCTCGCCCGTGGGGCCGATAATCGCTTCGATCACCACCCTCCCGGTGATCCGGTTCGCCTGAGCGATGGTCGGATAGACGGGTTGGACGTAGACGATCCGGCGCGGCGGCGTCACGCCCTGGGTGATCCGGATCGGCCGCGGAGACACGACCGGAGGTTGAGGCGACGGCGTCCACGCCGAGGGCATGTCGGCCGGCAATCCACCCACGATACCGTCCGGAACGCCGTCCACTTCACCGACGTCGGGTATACCGAGTGGAATCGCTTCGGGTTCGATCGTCGGGGGTGCTTCCGTGGGCGCGGCGTCTCTTGACGACGGCGGCGCCTGAGCCGAGCGCGGCGCCGACGCGCGGCGCATTGGCGGTGGCGGCACGATCGGGGTGATGTCGGCGTCCCCAAACACGATCGCGCGGCGGATCGCCGGAAGCTCGCCCGTCGCGATGAGCGGGATGACGACGATCGCTGCGACCGCGACGCCGTGGGTCAGAATCGAGAGCGGCAAGGTGTACCAGCGGCGCGCCCCGAGACGCCGCGGCGCGTGCGTGACGTCGCCGAAGAGGTCTGAAGCCATCGACCTCCTCCTTGCAGAGCTTGGACACCGCCGGGCATGGAGAGTTCCCTGAGCGTTAGCGGTACCCGTGCCGTCCGTACCCCCGCTCAATCGTGGTCCCGGTGGGCTTGAACGTGCGCTGCTCGCGGGTCGGCAGTTTTTCCTGCGCCTTGCGAATCAGATCCGCCCCGCCGTTCAGATCCCGCACCGCGGTGAGCACCATGCGCTGGGTCGCGTAGCCTGTGAAAGCGGCGAGCCCGCGGAACGCGAGGTACGCGTCGAGAAAGCTGCGCGCGCGGACGTTCACGGTCTTGTTGTCGACAACGGTCGCGCCGGGGAAGTTGATGGCGACCGCCGCTTGCTCGGGGAGGACATAGCCGTAGAGGTTGTCGAACTCGCGTGTGATCTCCGTGGGGCGCCAGGGCCGGATCTTCGTGCGGTTCCTTAGCGCGCGCTCGGCGGCCGCTTCGATGTCGGCGCTGACCTCGGCGCGCGGCCGCGCTTCCGCCTCCGACACGCTCACGGCTTTCTTCACCACAACGTACTCGGCTTGAGGAGAGAAGGCCTTGATCTCGTCGCGCAGCACGTCGTCTCCGGTGACGAGAATCAGCGGGATGTCAAACCGCGCGGCCGAGGCAGCGACGAGCATGCTCTCGTTCATGTCGTGGCCGGCCATGACCCAGCGCGTGTGGCCGTTGTAGGTGTGCGCGAGGAACGCGCGGCCGCCGGCGCGACCGTGCATCGCGACCGCCACCATAGCGTCGAAGGATTTGTCCATCGTCTCGATGTAGGGGTCGTACGGCACGTCGCGCAGATCGAATCGCGCCCCTTTCGGCAGCTTGTCGAGCAGATAGTCCGGATCCGGATTCCCCGAGCCGTGTCCGTCGGTGAGGACGACCTCGGTCGCACCAGCTTTCTGGAGGCCGCGGATCGCGGCGTTGACATCTTCGGTCAGCGCTTCCCTCGTCGCTGGATAACTCGGCGAGCCGAAGTTCACGTCGGCCGGCTTCACCGCGTCGCTGATGCCCTCCATGTCATAGAGGAGGAGGACCTTCACGTGACGCGGCTGGCCGGCGAGCGCCGCGGACAGAACAAGCGCTGCGACGATTGCCACGGATGCTTTTGGACGCATGCGCGGCATTGGACCACGCCACGCAGATGAACTCAAGGGTCCGTCTAGCCCGGCAAACCGCTCGCTCCGCTCGGTACTCGTCCGCACCGCGGCGATTCTGGTACGTGGGACTCACCCACTTTCTGAGGGGTGACACCCGGCTGGATCGCAACGCCGGTACCGTGACGTGCTTGGTCTCACAGTGGCGCCAGGTGTGAGGCCGGACGGGTCAGTTAGGCTGGACCTTCCCAAAGGTGGATACCTGACGCTCCGCAAGCTCAGTCCGGCTGGAAAGGTCGACCACTTCTGCATCAGACTAGGCGACTTCAATAAGGACAGCGTCACACGGCAGCTGAAGGCGTTGGGGATCGCTCCGATTGATGAACCCAACTTCACTGGAACTGGCGCAGGATTTCACGTCATTGACCCCGATGGACTCAACGTGCAGCTGGTATAGAGCCTCGCGGGCCGGACTGTGGTATAGAACCCATCATTTCCGAAGGAGGGCTCCGTGAAGCGAATTCAGGTCTGGGTGGGCGTGGCATTGGCGGTGGGCGTTACGCTGGGCGTGCTCGGGGGCCGGATCCTGAGTGCCCAAGACCCGTTGAAGAGCGGGACGGTCCTGCAGCGGGCGGAGCTGATGAGCGCCAAAGGAATGGAGGCCATCTTGGTGCTCCGCGACCTGCCGCCGGGCGGAGAAAGCGGAAAGCACACTCAAGCCGGCAACGAGCTGGTGTATATCGTGGAGGGCTCGGTAGTACTCGAAGTGCAAGGCAAGCCCGCGGTGACTCTCAAGGCAGGGCAGGCGTTCAGCACTGTGGCCGGAGAAGTCCACAACGTGAAGAATGCAAGCACGACGGCGCCAGGCAAGGCGCTCGCGTTCTACGTCGCGAAGAAGGGCACGGCCCTCGAAGCGCTCTCGGTGCCGGCGAAGTAGGTCGACGGCTGGGGAGCCGGATAACAACCGGATGAAGCTGACGCGCAGCGAAGGCGGCTCGTCTGGCGGCGGCGCGCATTCGCGCGCCGCCCTGTTCGCACCGTGTTGAGCGCCGCGCGCAGCTTATCCGGGTGTTAGGCGGTGCACAGGATTCCTCATCACGATGCCGCGCACCGTTAAGCCTCGGGCACTTGTTGTCGCGTTGTTCGGCCTTCTGGCTTCAGGAGGCGCCGCTGCATCTGGTTGGTACGGCATTCACTTGTTATCCACCGTTGGTCCGCCCATGCGGCGCGAGCTTTGGCCGCCCTACTTGCTTGCTCTGGGAGGAATATTCGTCTGCGCGGTAATGGTGGTCGTGGCTTTACGGTTGCTCGATCGATGGGGAATCCGTCCGCCGCCCGCCTAACGACGAGTTGTAGCTGACGGCGCGAGGATGCTGCGGAGGCTATCGGGTTGATCGCCCGGCTTATCGTCTGGACCTACCGAGACACTCCTGTTATTCGCGAGAGCACAAGGAGGAGACTGATGAAGCGCTCGTTGACTCTACTTCTTGCTTTTTTCCTGGGCGGGGGACTCACCGCGCTCACGCAGAGCTCGAAAGACGCCGTTGCCGTGGACCCGACCCACCACCACGTGATCATGGAAAACGACCGCGCGCGCGTCTTCGAGGTGCTGGCGGCACCCGGAGCCAAGAGCCCCATGCACACCCACCCGGCGTTGGTGGCCGTCAGCCTCAGCAAGGCACGCTTGAGAATGACGATGCCAGATGGCAAGAGTTCGATCTTTGACTTAAATCCCGGACAAGTCCTCTGGATGGAGAACGTGGAGCATTCCTGGGAGCTGCTGGCCGGGCAAGTGCACCTGGTGGCCGTGGAAGTGAAACGAGGCCGCTAGAGGCGACTGTGGCAATGAGATCTCTTCGACTATGCGAGGAGCCGCCGAACACGCGGATGGATCAGACGAGCGGCGCCCTGGCAGGGCTGGAGGCACCGCTCGCTGCTCATCGGCAGGGTTGGGCGGACAGGCTTTGATCGAGACGACTTGAGCGCAGAATCATTCGACGTGCGGCCGCCAGTGATCGAAGCGGCAAGGCTCAAGCTGCTGGTCCTCCTGCCAAGCGAAATTGAAGCGCTGATCGATGGCGATCCGGCACGCGCGAGTCAACTTGCAGTGGTGACGTTTCCCTTGGGGTGGCCTGAGGACGCAGAGGCGCAGCAAGGCTTGGGCTGGCATCTGAAGCATTTGAGGCGCAACCATCCCGGATGCCAACGTGTCGTCCCAACGGCTGGCGCGGAAGCTTGGAATGGCTTGCACTGGTGAGTCTCGGCGTCAGTTGCCGTTGTGGGTACGACCAGCCGCATAACACGACGCTGGACTGGCCCGTCAACCATTCGAGCTGGAAGAACGAGGCCACTGCGCCATTGAGCCCATCTGACCTTTCTCCATTGCCGGACAATACAAGTTCAGGACTATCTCTGGCTCGCCGTGCCAGCGGGTTTGACCCCCAGCTTCCGCTGCAGGAAATCCGCGGACGCCTCCAGCGCCTGGACCCACCGCCGGTGCAGCAGGAAGCCGTGGATCTCGTCCGGGAAGATCAGCTGCTCGAACTCGACGCCGCGCTTCCGCAGCTCCTCGGCAAGCGTCACGGTCTCGCTGAACGGCACGTTCCGGTCGTCGTCCCCATGAATCAGCAGGACCGGCGAGCGCCAGCCATCGAGCGACGTCATCGGCGACGAATCGTACGCGAGGCGCGCCGCGTCCTGACGCGCGCGCGGATCGTAGGTCTCGACGAAGTTGCGCACGACGACGTTCCAGTCATGGACGCCGTGGACGTCCACGCCGGCGGCGAACAGATCGGAGGCGCGCGACAGGCCGAGCGCGGTGAGATATCCGCCGTACGAGCCGCCCCACAAACCGATTCGGGCTTGATCGACGTCCGACCGACCGCGCAGGTACAACCCGGCGCCGAGGACGTCGTTGAACTCGCTCGCGCCCGTCGCGCCGTAGTTCAGCGCCTCGCGGAACTCGAGGCCGTACCCGGTGCCACTGCGATAGTTGACCGAGAGCACGACGAAGCCACGGTTCGCGAGGTACTGATTGAGCGCGTAGGCCTTGTGGTAGTAGTCGAGATAGTGCCAGCCGAGCAGCATCTGCCGGCGCGATCCGCCGTGGAAGAAGATGGCGGCGGGCCGCTTCCCGGTCGCGCCGCGCGGCAGAAAGAGCTGGCCGCGGATCGACATGCCGTCGGCGGCAGCGAACACGACCGGCTGCGGCGTGACGAGCTGGGTCGACGGATACGTCGAAGGAATCGAGCCCGGCGCCAGCTCGCGCGTCTCGCCGCTCGCGAGCCGCAGCCCCGGATGCGCCGGACGCACGGTGTTCGACGCGAGGAACGCAATGGCTTTACCGTCACCGAGCGGCCGCGGGCTCCACTCGATTCCGGCGCCGCTCGTCAGCGCCGCCGGCGTCCCGCCCGCGACCGGCACGCTCCAGAGGTGACGGCGATCGAGATCGGCGGCGTTTCCCGCCTCCTGATTCGAGCTGTAGACGACGCGCGAGCCGTCGGGTGAGAGCACGACATCTTCCACCTCGAACGCGCCGGGCGTCAGAAGCGTCGGCGCGCCGCCGCCCGCGGGCATCGAATAGAGGTGCAGCCAGCCGTCGCGCTCCCACGGAAACACCAGCCGATCGCCCGGCGCCCACAGAATCGCGTTGTCGGCGTTGACGCGCTGGAACACGCTGCCCCGTCCCGCCTCCGCGCGGAAGATCTCGCGGCCGGGCACGCCCGGCGTGTCCGAAGCCGCTTCGGCTGGGCGAAGGCCCGCCGCCTTTGCGGCTCGCAGATCCGCGACCCGGATCGACCAGGGTTCGCCGCTCCGGCGCGGGCTGAACGCGAACGGGTTCCGGAACGCCGGAATCCGGATGAACGCGAGCCGCATGCCGTCGGGCGACCACGCGGGGCTGCCGTCGCGATCGACGCCGGGATCGATCCACGTCACGCCGTTCTTCGCGACGTCGTACACGCCGACGAACGCGTGATCGCCGCGGCCGCTGACGAAGGCGATCTTCGACCCGTCGGGCGACCAGCGCAGCGACCCCGCGTTCCCGCGCCCTTCGAGGAACCGCTCCGGCTTCGCGCCGTCTGACAGCGCGACCCACCATGCCTGGTTACGGACGACGTACGCGACGCGATCCCCTTTCGGCGAGATCGCCGGCGTGGCGCCCGCCGCGATCTTCCGCGGCGCGCCGCCTTCGATCGACACCGCCCAGATTGCCTGTTCGACGCCGTCCGGATCGCTCTGCGGATTCGGATACTCCCCCTGCCGGTTGGCCCCACCCCCGCGCACGTACAGGATGGTGCGCCCGTCGGGCGTCCAGCTCAGATCGCCGACCTCCTGCCCATCATCACCCGCATAGGTCGTCAGCGCGCGACCGCGGTACTCGGGCGGCGTCGCGATCCAGACGTTGCGGGCGCCGCGATCGTTGAAGACCCACGCGACGGCACCGCCGGAGGGCGCGGCCGTCAGGTTCGTCGGGAACGGCGCCGACAGCAGCTCGGGGATCGTGAGGGCGCGCGCCGGCTGCGAAGCCCTGAGGCCCTCGTCCCTCGACTGCGCTCGGGACGACCCTGAGCCTGTCGAAGGGTCGAAGGGCGAAGCCCTGAGGCTCTCGAGGGAGGCGGCCCCGGCGACGGTCGTCGCGACGACGGCTACGGCGAGGATCAGGCGTTTCATGCGGTGAACTATATAATCTGCCGGCTATGTACCCATCTTCTTTTCTCGCGCGACTAAAGTCGTGCGCTACCTTGATTGTTCTGGTACTCGGGTCCCTGGTCGCGCACGGCCAGACGGGCGCGACGAACTCGTACGCGCCCGACACGCCGGAGTCCGGCTCTGTCGAGGCGATTGCGAAGTACACGACCGACCCGAAGTTCCTCAGCTCCTGGGTCGCATACGTCCCGGCGTCCGCGGACGTGCCGTCGCCGACGAAGTACCTCGGGCGCCTCGTCGGCACGCCCGGTGAGCTGTCGCGGACGACGCAGATCTACGGATACATGCGCGAGCTGGACAAGGCGTCGCCGCGCGCGCAGGTCTCGACGATCGGAAAAACCGAAGAAGGACGCGACATCCTGCTCGTCGCAATCTCGGACGAGACCGGGCTGCGCGATCTCGAGAAGCTCAAGGCGGCGACGGCGGCGCTGGCGGATCCGCGGAAGACCACGCCCGAGCAGGCGGAGCGAATCATCGCGGCCGCGCGCCCGATCTATTACTTCAACGCGGGGCTGCACTCGACCGAGCTGGGAAGCCCGGAGATGGTGATGGAGATGGCGTACCGGCTGGCAGTCTCCGAGCAGCCGATGATCCAGCGGATCCGCCGCAACCTCGTCGTGCTCATCAACCCGGTTTCGGAGCCGGACGGTCGCGACAAAGCGGTGGACTGGTTTTATCGCTACCAGAAGGGCAAGACCGATCCCGACAACCAGCCGCCCGGGTCGCCGTACTGGGGCCACTACGTCTATCACGACAACAACCGCGACACGCACCAGAAGGCCCTCGAGATTACCCGCGCGGTCCATCGGATGTTCTACGACTACCACCCGACCGTCGTCCACGATCTGCATGAGTCGATTCCGCTGCTGCATACGTGGAACGGCACCGGGCCGTTCAACACGAACCTCGATCCGATCCTGATCGACGAGTGGTTCGAGATGGCGTTTTCCGAGATCAAAACGCTGTCGTCGCTCGGGATGCCGGGCGTGTGGACGTGGGGGTTCGGCGAGGGCTGGGGGCATCACTATCTCGACTCCGTAGCCGTCAACCACAACGCGATGGGGCGGGGCTACGAGACCTTCGGGAACGGCACGGCTGAGACGCTCGAGCAGACGCTGCGCGCGGGCGAAGAGCGCGACGCAGCCGACAAGCCGGTCACGTCGCGCGAGTGGTACCGCCCGTGGCCGCCCGAGCGCAAGTTCAAGTGGTCGATGCGCAACAACACGAACTACATGCAGACCGGCTGCCTTGCGATTCTCGACTACACGGCGCGCAACGCGCCGGAGATGCTGCGCGGCTTCTATCGCAAGAGCTACAACTCGTGGCAGAAGGGAATCAAGGAGAAGCCGTTCGCGTTCGCCATTCCCGCGGACCAGGGCGATCGCCGCCGCGTGGCGCAGATGATCGCGCTGTTGCAGAGCCACAAAATCGAAGTCGGCCGCGCGCGCGAGGCGTTCACCGTCCCGGAGGGCTCCTACCCTGCCGGCACCTTCGTCGTCCGGCTGGACCAGCCGTATCGGAACTATGCCGTCGATCTGCTCGCGCCGCAGAAGTTCCCCACCGACACGCCGTTCACGCCGTACGACGACGTCTCGTGGGCGTTGCCGGCCCACTACGGCGTCGAGGCGAAGGCGATCGCAGACGAGAAGATCAAGAGCGTCAACCTCGATCCCGCCGCCGCCGAGCCGGAGGCGGGGCGCGTCGAGGGATCCGGCGTCCTGTTCCTGCTTCGTGACACCGGGCAGGAGGCCCTGCTCGCGGCGCGCGTCCGGCTCGCCGCGTTTCGCGTCGACGTCGCCGAGCGCGCCTTCTCGAGCGGCGGCCGCGACTACCCCGCGGGGTCCTGGATCATTCCGTCGCAGTCAGGCGCCGCGGACGCGATCGGCCGCGTCGCGCGCGAGCTGTCGCTCGACTTCGAGGCGGCGGCGTCGGCCGCCGACGTCCCGCGGCACCAGGCGCCGCTGCCGCGGCTCGCCGTCTGGCATACGTGGGACGACACCGAGTCGGTCGGCTGGATCCGGTACACCCTGGACCGGGAGAAGATCCCTTTCGCCTACATCCGCGACGACGACATCCGCGCGGGCGGCCTGCGTAGGAAGTACGACCTCATCCTGTTCGGGAACAACTACCTCGGGCTGCAGGGTCAGATCCACGGTATCGACAAGCGCTGGGGACCGATGCCCTACACGAAGACGTCCGCGTTCCCGAGCCACGGCGTGCCCGATGCGTCGGACGACATCACGGGAGGCATCGGATGGGCCGGCGTCGCCAACCTCGCGCGCTTTCTGGAGGAGGGCGGGCTGCTCGTCACGCTCGCCAACGGATCGGCGCTCGCGCTCGAAGGCGGGCTCGTGCGCGGCGTATCGCGCGCGGCCGGCAGCGTCTTCACGCCGGGCGCAGAGCTGCGCGTCACGTTCACGCAGCCGGATCACCCGCTCGCTTACGGCTATCCGAAGGTGACGTCCGCGTTCCGATCGTCGTACACCGTGTACGACGTCAGGCGCGGGGATCGCGGACGGGTCGTCATGCAGTGGGGGACGAAGCCGCGGAAAGACGATCGCGAGGACGAGGAGAAGGACAAGGAGGCCGGAGGACAGGAGGTGGACGCCAAGGAGAAGGAGAAGAAGGACGAACAGGACCTGGTCGTGAGCGGCGGCGCGAAGAACGGCGACGACCTCGAAGGGCGGCCGGCGATCATCGACGTCCCGGCCGGCCGCGGGCGCGTCATCGCGTACAACTTCAACCCGATGCATCGCGATCTGAACCGGTCGGACTTCCGGTTTCTGTGGAATGCGATCCTGAATTGGAAGTATCTGCTGGAGAGAAAGTAGCGGTTTGAATCGCGGCAACCGCAGGCGTGCCTTCACTGACTGCACGTGACTGCACGAGACACGCCCGAGGGTCGTTAAACGGAGGGAACGGAGGTCAACGGAGGACGTCCGACTTGCCACGGATCACCGCGGGCCGTCACGCGGACGGCCCGGCGGAGCCGGGCCGGGCCGGCGTGAAAGCGCGGCGTCCGCGTGACGGCACACAGAGAGATTCGGATGATGCTGCATCCGCCTCTATCCGTGGAATCCGTGGCTTCGTGATCCGTGGTTGAGCCTCCGTTTCCCTCCGTTTCCTCCGTTTTTATTCGTCCGAGTGTGTCGCGTGAAGTCACGCGCGTCATGCGCAGTCACGTGTAGACTGCGAGACCGGCATGCGTGACTATTTCCTCGGCCCAGTCGTACCGCACTCACCCGCGGCGCTTCCACAGGATGAAGTCACGCGCGTCCGCGCGTTCTACGACAGCCGTCCCGATCTACACTCGACACCGCTGCGGCTGCTTCCGGTCCACGCGCGCCAGATCGGCATCGGCGCCCTCCTCCTCAAGGATGAGTCCACCAGGTTCGGGTTGCCCGCGTTCAAGGTCGTCGGCGTCACCTACGCCATCCACCGGCTGATCGAGGACGGCCGGCTGAGCGCCGGCGCTGTCGTCGCCTGCGCCACGGCGGGGAATCACGGGCGCGCGGTCGCGCGCGTGGCGCGCGAGCGGGGACTTCGCGCGACGGTCTACGTTCCGGCCGGCACCGTGCGGGAACGAATCGACGCGATCGCGTCGGAAGGAGCAGACGTCATCGTCCACGATCGCGGGTATGACGACGCGGTGGCGACGATGGCGCGGGACGCCCGGCGGCGCGGCTGGACGATCGTGTCGGACACCTCATACCCGGGATCGACCGATGACGACGTGCCGCGCCTGATCATGTGCGGCTACACGCGGCTGTTCGACGAGGCAGCCGCGCAGTGGGACGCGCCGCCGGACGTCATATTCGTGCAGGCGGGGGTTGGAGGACTGCTGGCCGCGGCCGCGTCGTGGTCGCCACGCGCCGGACCCCACGTCGTCTCGTGCGAGCCGGCGAACGCCGCGTGCGTGCTGGCGGCGGCCGAGGCAGGACGGCCTCGCGCGCTCGACGGAGCGCTCGATACCGCGATGGCGGGGTTGCGGTGCGCCGAAATCTCACACGCTGCCTGGCCGATCGTCGCCGCGCGCGTCCGCGCGTTCGTCACCGCCCGCGACGAAGAGACGTTCGAGATGATGCGGAGGCTTGCCCGGATCCGGTCGAAGCCGGACGCTACGAGTGATGGAGTTGTCTCCGGACCCTCGGGCGCGTGCGGGCTCGCGTGTCTGGCGGCCGTGATGCGCGACCCGGATCTCGCACCGGTGCGCGATCACCTCGGGCTCGGGCCGCACTCGCGCGTCCTCGTCGTCAACACCGAAGGGAATACCGATCCGTCGGTGTACAATCGAGTAGTCGGATCGAAGCTAGAAGCATCGAAGCAGCGCGCCGAGCGTGAGCGAGCAGCCTTGAGCTCGAGCGAGGCGCGAAGGCGTCGAGCGACCGCGAGCGGGGGTGGGGCCCCGCGAGCAGGAAAGAAAGTGGCAGGCGGCCGGGGTGGGGCCCCGCCGCAAGGAAACGAATGAAAACACGCGAGACCTCGCAGGAGAGTTGGGGTCGCTCGACGGTTGCGACCGCCTGTCCGCTGGACTGCCCAGACTCCTGCAGCCTCGACGTCACCGTCGAACGCGGCCGCGTCGTCGAGATCGACGGCTCGCACGCCAACCCGGTCACCGGCGGCTACATCTGCGCGAAGGTGCGGCGCTTCGGCGACCGCGTATACGGCGACGACCGGCTGAGGCACCCGGCCGTGCGGACCGGCGCGAAGGGGACCGGCGGGTTCTCGCGCATCGGCTGGGACGAAGCGCTCGATCTCATCGCCTCGAAGATGCGGGAGACGCGCGATCGGTGGGGCGGCGAGGCGATCCTCCCCTTCATGTACGGCGGCTCGAACGGCCTGCTCACCCACGACGCCGTGGACGCCGAGCTCTGGCGGCGGTTCGGGACGTCGCGGCTCGCGCGCACGGTCTGCGCCGCGCCGACCGGCGACGCCGCGCAGGCGATGTACGGCAAGATGACCGGCATCGGTTACGCCGACTACGCCTGCGCTCGCATGATCGTCATCTGGGGCGCGAACCCGTCCGCCTCCGGCATCCACCTTGTCCCGCACGTGCGCACCGCGCAGCGCGCGGGGGCGAAGCTCGTTGTCGTCGATCCGCGGACGACGCCGCTCGCGCGCAGGGCGGATCTGCACCTCGCGCTTCGTCCCGGCACGGATCTGCCGGTGGCGCTCTCGCTCATCCGCCACCTGTTCGACAACGGCCACGCGGATCGGGAGTTCCTCGATAGACACGCCCGCGGCGCCGAAGCGCTCCGCGCGCGCGCGTCGGAATGGACGATCGAGCGCGCCGCCGACGTCGCGGGCATCTCCGCGACGGGCCTCGGGCAGCTCGCGTCCTGGTATGCGTCGATCTCGCCCGCCGTCGTCCGCTGCGGCTGGGGGCTCGAACGCAACCGGAACGGCGGCAACGCCGTGCTGTCCGTGCTCGCGCTGCCGGCGGTCGCCGGCAAGTTCGGCGTTCGGGGCGGCGGATTCTCGATGAGCAATTCGGCCGCCTTCGGCATCAAGGCGGCGGCGTGGATGAACGACACGCCCGAACCGCC
>JBOGJB010000369.1:0-3767 GCA_050745085.1 Vicinamibacterales bacterium | reverse complement strand
GCAGCAACTGCACCGGCTCCTGCAGTAAGCCCGCTTCATCTTCATGGAATCGGCCTCATGCGATCGCGGAGCGATCGGCGCCGCGCGGATCCGCCACGGCTCCGCAGGCCGGAAAACGGCGTCTCCGCTCGCCCCTCTGTCGCCACACGGCGGTCAGGGTTGTTGCGGCAGCCCCGCTTTCTGAACGGGCGGCATCTCGCCACTCGCGGCGCCGGACGCCCCTTTTGCGGCAGACCGCCGCGGAACTCTCGCTCGACGCCGTTTTTCGCCTTCGCTCCTCCGGCCTGCTCCGACGGATCCGCGCGGCGCCGATCGCTCCGCGTCGGGACCGAGCGGCGCGGCGTGCCGGCTGCCGCCGCAGTGGGAGCGGCGCCGCCGCAGAGCGCAGCCGGAACGCGTGCGAGCGAGGATTCCGCGGCGACTTCCGTGACCACGATCCGTGACGTCCGGAGAACCCGTGGCGGTGCAGGCCGTGGTCGGGCCACGCTCGGAGAACCCGATAGTCGCCGCGCGGGCGAGAGAGCGGCGAGCCGAGCGCGCGTTCCCGGCGCCGGCTCCCGGCGGCGGCAGCCGGCATGCCGCGCCGCGGCTCACGTTTCGCATATGCGCCAGCTGAAACGGTGCGTGCGTAGGACTGTCAAAGCGCCGAATGTGCGAACGTGCGCCACTGCGGGACCATGGTCTCGACCAGTGCCACATCCTCGGGCGCGAGCGCGGTGAGCGGCGGGCGGACCGGACCGCCCACGAGGCCGAGGCGCTCCATCATCACCTTCATCACCGTCACTTCGTAGCCTTTACGGCGGCCGCGAAGGGCATACAAGGGCGTGACGTAGTCGCCCATCAGGCGCCTGAGCGTCGCCGTGTCGCCATTCGCGGCGGCCTCGTGAAGCTCCCAGGCGAGGCGCGGCGCGACGTTAGCGACGCTCGACGTGAACGCGCGAATGCCCAGCGAGTAATACGCGGGGACGAGGTCGTCGCCGGCCCCGCCGATCCAGTGAAGCCGATCGCCCACGTGCTGCATGATCGCTTGTAGTCGTCTGATGTCCCCTTGACCTTCTTTCCAGGCGACCAGCGTTCGGATCGACGTGAGCCGCTCGACGAACGCCGGACCCGGATGCACCCAGTCGCGGCTGTAGACGAACATCCCCAGCGGCGTCGCCTCGCCGATCGCACGGTAGTACTCGAATAGGCCGTCCTCCTCCGCGTGCGGATAGTAGGGCGGGAAGGCAAGGATGCCCGACGCGCCCGCGCGCGCCGCCTGCCGCGCCAGCTCCACGCCGAGCGCCAGGCCGAAGCCGGTGCCGGCTATGACCGGTACCTTGCCGGCGGCGACCTCGACCGTCGCGCGCACGATCGACTCGTGCTCAGCGGGCGTCAGCGAGTACAGCTCGCCGGTGCCGCCCGCGGCGACGAGCGCAGCCGGCGGGTCAGCGAGCATCGCCTGCAGGTTCTTCCGCAATCCGTCCAGATCGATCGAGAGGTCCGGCTTGAACGGCGTCACGGGAAACGCGATCGGTCCGTGCAGCTTTGCGCGCAGCTCGTCGGGCGTCATCACCATCTCGGCACAATCCTCCGCCAGCCAGGGTCCACGTGGTTCCTCATTTCCTGCTCGTCATCCCGATTGCGGTACTCACACCGCGCGTAGCGCTCGCGGCCGCGCGCGAGCTGATCGTAATCGAGCGTGATCCCGAGCCCGGGGCGATCGGGAATCCGGACGGACCCGTTGACGATCGGAACGCGACCGCCCTCCACGACTTCGTCCTCGGCTGACTGCCATGGGTAGTGCGTGTCGCACGCGTAGGTGAGGTGCGGCGCCGCCGCCGCGGCGTGTGCCATCGCCATCAGCGACACGCCGAGATGCGTGTTCGAGTGCATCGACAGCCCGAGTCCGAACGTCCGGCACGCCTTCGAGAGGTGCTGGATCTGACGGAGGCCGCCCCAGTAGTGCGGGTCGCACAGCACCACCTGGACGGCGTCGCGTTCCACGCATTCCGGAAGATCCGCGAAGGACGTGACGGCCACGTTGCTGGCGAGCGGCGTCGAGACGCCCGCCTGGACGAGGCGCCGCCGGACGGCGGCCATGCCCTCCAGACCAGGCGCCGGATCTTCGAGATAGCCCTCGCCCCCGAGCTCCGTCGCGAGCGTCCGGCCGACGCGCACGGAGGTCTCCACGCTCCACGCGCAGTTCGGATCCATACGCAGCGGGAACGTCGGACCGAGGGCATCATGGAGCCGGCGCATCGTTTCTATCTCGACGTCTGGCGCGAGCACGCCCGCCTTCAGCTTGATCGATTGGAAGCCGTAAGCGGCCACCATCTGCCTGGCCTGCCGCACCATGGCGTCAGGCGTGAGGCACTCGCCGTACTCGTCTTCGCGCGCATCCGCCGCCCTGCCCGCGTGCTTGTAGAACAGATACGCCGAGAACGGAACCTCGTCGCGCACGCGGCCGCCAAGAAGATCGCACGCCGGCCGGCCCACCGCTTTGCCGATGAGATCCAGGCAGGCGATTTCGACGGCCGAGTAGGCGCGCGTGCTCGCGTCGAGCGGGTTCTCACCCGGCACGCGGTGCGTCTGCGAACGGTCGCCACCGCCATCGCCTTCGACCATCGACAAAAGCGCCGCGCAGAGCCGGTACGGGTCCGCCCCCACGACGCGCGGCCGGAGCGTGTCCAGCAGACGAGCGTTCGCGTCGCCGCCGTGCGCCTCGCTGACGCCGACGACCCCGTCGTCGCTCTCCAGCTCGAGGATCGTTCTGAGCGCCATCGGGGCATGCAGCCCGTACGAGCTTCTGAGCGGCGGATCGGCGATCGCGATCGAATGGACGCGCAGATCGATGATCCGCATTGGCGCGATCATTCTACCCGGGTGCGTTGCTGACCCGGGTAACGGCTGGCCTTTGTCGCCGGCCTCGCCGGCGTGGTAGTGTGGCCCGGCCTCTGGTGCCATCGACCATCTCGCGTGTCATCCGTCGCCTGATTCCGTTCATCTTCCTCTGCTACGTCGTCGCGTACATCGACCGCGTGAACATCGGGTTCGCCGCGGCCGATCTGCAGAAGGACCTGGGGCTGAGCGATTGGGCCTACGGCCTCGGCGCGGGGCTCTTCTTCCTCGGCTACTTCGTGTTCGAGATCCCGAGCAACCTGATCCTCGAGCGCGTCGGCGCGCGCGTCTGGATCGCCCGCATCATGATCGTGTGGGGCCTCGTCTCGATGGGGACGATGTTCGTGACCGGCACGACGAGCTTCTACGTCGCGCGCGTACTGCTGGGTCTGGCGGAAGCGGGCTTCTTCCCGGGAATCATCCTGTATCTGACGTACTGGATACCCAAGACGGATCGCGCGCGTGCGGGCGCGCTGTTCATGACGGCGGCGCCGATCGCGATGATCGTCGGCGCGCCGGTCTCGGCCGCGCTCCTCGCGCTCGACGGCTGGCTGGGGCTGCAGGGATGGCAGTGGCTGTTCCTGATGGAGGGCCTGCCCGCGGTGGTGCTTGGGATTGCGACGCTGTTCTATCTGACGGACCGTCCCGAGCAGGCGACGTGGCTCGCCCCCGAGGAACGCGACTGGCTGAGCAGAGTCATGAACCGGGAGCGCGCAGGGCGCGCGCAGCATCAGCGCGTATCCGACATCGGCAGCCTGTTGAGCGGCCGCGTGTGGGTGCTCTCCTTCGCCTATTTTCTCAACGCGCTCGTCACCTACGGCGTGTTTCTGTGGCTGCCGAGGATCCTGCACGACGCCTCGGGGTTCAGCGGCTTTACGCTGAGCGCC
>JBOGJB010000368.1:0-12080 GCA_050745085.1 Vicinamibacterales bacterium | reverse complement strand
GTCCAACCTCGAGCGCGAGCTGTTGAGCGTGTACGAGTCGCTCAAAAAGCTCGCGGTCGAGCCCGACGCGCCGCCGTGCGTGCAGCAGAACGTACGCAAGGCGCTCGCCTGCCTGTGGCAGGCGACCCATGACCTCGACCTGCAGTTCGAGCAGCTGTACGACTACGGCGTCTGACCGGCCGCGGCGCGGAGGCGCGCGACGATGTCCGCAGACACCTCCTTCGCACGCATCGTGCCGTCCGATCGGCTGGCGCAGGCCGCCGTCAGCGTTCCGGCACCGATCGCCGCCCCGTCGCGCGCGACGGAGAAGCCGTACTGAATCGTGGTCCGCGTGACCGCGTTGACACGGACGAGGATCTCGAACTCGTCCTCGAAGTGGAGCGGGCTCCGGTAGTCGAACGTGGCCGCGACCCGCGGCCATCCCGCCCGGGAGTAGCGGAACCCGTCGCCAGCGTGTACACCCACGAGGCTACGGTCTCCGCCCGTCGGGCAGCACGAGCTCGTTGACCTTATTCTGCGCGCGCTCGGGCGGAAGGCCATCCTGCCACGACGGGATCGCGGCCCGGCCCCGCTCGTACATCGATTCCATCGGTTCCCAGACGGTGTCCACGCGGTCGGTGAAGAGATCGCCGATGAGTAGATCGGTGACCGTCCCTTGCAGGTGCGGGTACTGCCGGACGAACCCGCCGAAGCTGAAGCCGTTGTAGTACTCGCAGACGAGCCGCCGCATCCGATCCACGCCATCATTGAAAACGGGTCCCCAGTGGCCGAGCTGCGCGCCGCTCGTATCGCCGGCGGCGAGCCCCTCGGCGATCGCGTCCGCCGCCATCTCTCCCGATCGCAGCGCGAGCAGCACGCCAGAGGAATAGAGCGGGTCGAGGAAGCCGAACGCGTCGCCGATGAGGACCCAGCCGTTGCCGGCGACCTCCCTCGATCGATACGAGTAGTCGCGCGTGGCGAAATACCCGGTGACGCGGCGCGCGGACGCGACGCGCTGCTTCACGGCCGGGCAGCGGTCGACCTCTTCCTGATACGTCTGCTCGTGGCCCCCGCGCCCCTTGAACAGATAGTCGAACGGCGCGACGACGCCCACGCTGACGATGTCGTTGTGGAGCGGGATGTACCAAAACCAGCCGCTCCGGCCCGCAGTCTGGAGCACCATCGTAGCGCCCTCGTCGCGGCCGGTATCGCGATACGCCCCTTCCCAGTACGTCCAGATCGCGCCCTTGTCGAGGATGGGATCCCAGAGGCGCAGCTTGAAGCGGTTCTGCAGGAGCGCGGCCTGGCCGCTGGCGTCGACGACGACCGTCGCGCGAACCTCCCGCCGCGCGCCGTCCGCTCCTTTGATCGCGACGCCGCAGGCGCGATCTCCCTCGAACAGCACGTCGAGCACGTGGACGCCTTCGTGCGCGTCTACGCCGTGCTCGCGCGCGTTGTCCAGCATCATCTGGTCGAACTCGCTGCGCACGACCTGCCAGGTTTGCGAGCACTCGTGTGGCTTGTTGTCCCAGAAGTAGAACGGCGCCGACTCCTTGCCGTGCGCGTTGACGAACTGGACGCTGTACTTCTTCACGAAATGGCTCTTGTGCAGCTTCGGCAGCATGTTGACCCGCTTGAGGACCCAGTAGGTCTCCGGGATCAGGGACTCCCCGATGTGGAAACGCGGAAAGCGCTCGCGCTCGAACAGGCCGACGCGGAGGCCGCGCCGGGCGAGCAGCGTGGACACAGTCGATCCGGCCGGGCCGCCGCCGATCACGACGACGTCGTACTCAGATGAGAGCATGATCCTGGCTAGGTGTAGCGAATGCCGGAGTGCCTGGGAAGAAAGAACCGGCGGAGCAGCAGATCCACCCGCAGCAGGCCGTCACGTGTAAGCACGATGGGATCGTGGGTTCCCGGGGTTCCTCGGGTTCCTGGGGTTCCTGAGGTTCCTGGGGTTCCTGAGGTTCCTGGGGTTCCTGGGGTTCTGGAGACGTACCCGTCACTCTCCAGCGAGGCGAGCTGGTCCTTGAAGCGATACCGCACGTCGACGCCGTACTTCCTGGAGAAGTACGAGGGCTCGACCGATCCGCGCTTGAGCTGCAGCACGAGCTCGCGAATCATCCGTTCTTCGAGCGTGGGCCGGTACGCGCGCCCGAGCGGCCGTTCGCCGGCCTCGATCGCCCGGCTGTAGGTTTCCCACGTGTCCAGGTTCTGCATGTGCACGCCGTTGACGTACCCGAACGACGCGACACCGAGGCCGATCAGGTCGGCCCCCTGCCACAGGCGATCCCGGTACACGAACTTCGTCGTCGCCGGGTTCTTCACCGCGGTGTAGGCGCTGCCGATGTGATACCCGGCCCGCTCGAGCGCCTCGAACGCCTCGGCGACCCATCGGCGCTTGGTGGACCAGTTCGCGACCGGCCCGGCGAAGCGCCCGCTTCCCTTCAGCAGGTCGCCGGCAATCGTCGTGTTGTGCGGCAGCTCCATCTGATAGATGGTGATGCTGTCGGGCTCGAGGTCGAGCGTGCGCCGCACGCAGTCACGCCAGTTCTCGTCCGTCTCGCCGAGCATGCCCGCGATGAGATCGATGTTGATCTGCGGGAAGCCGAGCGCGCGCGCGCAGTGGAACGACTGGCCGATCTCGGGCGAGCGGTGCGCGCGGCCGTTCAGCTCGAGGATCCGATCGTCGAAGTTCTCGATGCCGAGGCTCAGGCGCGTCACGCCGATCTCGCGGATCGCGGCGATCTTGGGCTCGGTGAGCGTCCCCGGCTCGCACTCGAACGTGACCTCTTCGGCCGTCGTCCACCCGCGCGTGGCCGTCAGTCGCCTGACCAGGTCGTCGAGCTGCTTCGTGGAAAGGAACGACGGCGTCCCACCGCCGAAGTACACGAAATCGAGCGGGCGACGCGCGAGCGCGGGCGCGTCGGCATAGAGCTCCCACTCTCTCGCCAGCAGGCTGAGATAGTCTTCGACCTCGCGCGCGTTTCGGTCGGTGTACACGCGAAAATAGCAGAAGTGGCAGCGCTTCCGGCAGAACGGGATGTGCAGGTACATCCCGAGCGGGTTGCCGGGCGCCGGCGTCGACGCCAGGGCCGTGCGGACGTCGGTCGCGACGGCCTCGGCGGTCCAGACGGAAAACGGCGGGTAATTCGCGACAAAATAGCTGCCGACCTCGGTCTGTTCGAGGTCGGCCGCCCGAATGGTTTCTGGCACTCTCCTTAACTATACCGTCCGGCTCCGGCGTTCGTTTCACTCCTGCGCCCAAGGGGTTCGGATCGGCGCATGTCAGCACAGCCACATAGCTCGTCGGCGCCGTTTTCTGATGGATCGCGCTTGGTACGTGGCTTGCTGTGAGCTACCCCAAGGAATGGGTGACATGCCTCGAAGCAGCCCGCCGGCATTGATTCTTCGGTACCTTCCAGCTCGCCGGGTTCGTTGCGGTGTGTACAACGGAGAGTCACTCTCCGTCGAAAATGAGTCAGCCGAGCCCATCGGCGACCTCGACGGTTTCATCGTCGATCCGTCGGCGCGCAAGGTTCGCTACGCCGTCGTACATCCGCGCGGCATCTTCGCACGGTCGCGCTTGGTGCCTCTTCCGGGCACCCGGCTCGACGCGGAGCGTGAGGCGCTCCTCGTCGACGGCCCGCTCTCGCGCTGTGAGCCGTTTGATGCTGGTCGCTTTCCGGAACTGTCCGACGAGGACGTTCTGACGGCCGTCTTCGCCGCCTAGGCCCCTCTCACTGTCGCCCGCGGGTAGAATCAGCCCGCGTGCGTCTCCTCGCGATCGCGCTTTCCTTGTTCGCGCTGTGCTGGGTGCTGTTTGTTATCGACCCCCACACGTATCGGACGGCGTTCCTGCTCGTTTCCCTGGTTCTGATCTTCCTCGGCAGCCCCGACCACCTCCGCCACGGCTACGCCGCCCTCGCAATCGCCGCGCTCGGCTGGCCGCTCCTGCAGGGAGAGCCGTTCCTGTACCGAGCCGCAACGCCAAACGCGATGGACCTCGCCGCAGGCACGATCGCGATCGCGCTCGTGCTCGAGGCCACGCGTCGGACGGTCGGCTGGGTGCTGCCGGCAACGGCTCTTGGCTTTCTCGCGTACGCCGTGGCCGGACCCGCGCTCGACCGGATCGGTCTGTCGCTGGTCGCGCACCGCGGCTACGGCCTCGATCGGCTCGTCGGCTCGCTGTACATGACGCTCGATGGCATCTTCGGCGTGCCGCTCGACGTCACCGCGACCTACATCATCCTGTTCACCATCTACGGCGCGCTCCTCGAGAAGTCCGGGGCGGGGCAGTTCTTCATCGATTGGTCGCTGGCGGCGACGGCGCCGAGAACGAAGACGAAGGCGTCGGGCGCAGGACCGGGACGCACGGTCACGCTTGCGGGTTTCCTGCTCGGCACCGTCTCGGGCAGCGGCGTCGCGACGACCGTAATGCTGGGATCGGTGGCGTGGCCGATCCTGCGCCGTGCCGGCTACGCCGCCGAGACCGCCGGCGCGATGCTCTCGGCGGCCGGCATCGGCGCGCTGCTATCGCCGCCGACGCTCGGCGCGGCGGCGTTCCTGATCGCGGAGCTGCTGGGGATCACGTACCTGCAGGTCCTGATCATGGCAACGCTGCCGACGCTGTTGTACTACCTGTCGGTCCTGCTCATGATCGAAGCGGAGTCGCGCCGCGCCGGCACGCACGCGGTGCCCGTCGAGGCGCCGCCGCTCGGTCAGCTCACGCGGCGCTACGGCTATCACTTCTCGTCGCTCGTTGTCGTCGCCGCGCTGATGGCGTGGGGGCTGACGGCGTTCCGCGCGGTCTTCTGGGCGATGATCGTCGCCTTCGCGCTGAGCTTCATCCGTCGCGAGACCGCGCTCGTGCCGCGCAGGCTCGCGGCCGCGCTCACCGACGGCGCGACGGGCGTGCTGCCAATCGCCGCGACCACGGCGACCGCCGGCATCATCGTTGGCGTCGTGACGCTGACCGGGCTCGGCCTGAAGGTGGCCGGCGTCATCGTCGCGCTCGCCGGCGGGACGCGCGCGCTGACCGCCGTCTACGCGGCGATCGCGGTCTGGCTGCTTGGCCTCGCAGTGCCGGTCACCGCGTCGTACATTATTGCGGCGGTCATGGTCGCCCCCGCGCTGACCCAGGCGGGCGTGCCGGACGTCGCGGCCCACATGTTCATCTTCTATTACGCGGTGCTCTCCGAGGTCAGCCCGCCGACCGCGCTGTCGCCGATGGCGGCCGCCGCCATCACCGGCGGAAACGCGTTCCGCACGATGATGCTGACGTGGAAGTACACGCTGCCGGCGTTTCTCGTGCCGTTCGTCTTCACGCTCAGCCCCGACGGTCTGGGTCTGCTGCTGCGCGCGCCGTTCGGCGCCGTCCTGTGGACGCTGACAACCGCGGCCGTCGGCGTGGCCGGCCTGGCCGCAGGCCTGGGCGGATGGCTCCGAGGGCCGGCCAGGCTCGCGGAGCGCGCGCTGTGGTCGGCTGGGGGCGTTCTCCTCTTCTTCGCGACGCCTATGGCAGACCTGGCCGGAGTATTGCTCCTCATGGCCGGGCTGGCAATTCACGTGAGAAAGCGGGAGAAAACTCCCGATTTCTGACAAGAAGCGACCGGGACGGTGACAAAAAATGGCACCTCTACATATGCGCCACAACGAGGCGGGCTTTACCCTGATCGACCTTATCTTTGTGGTCGCCATCATCGGCGTCGTGTGCGCGATCGCAGTACCGGCGCTTCTCCGCGCGCGTGTGAGCGCTCAGGCCGGCTCTGCGATCGCCGACTTGCGCGTCCTCAACAGCTCGCAGCTCAGCTACGCGATCACCTGCGGCTCGGGATTCTACGCTCCCGATATGCCAACGCTCGGCGTGCCGCCGCCTGCAAGCACGGTCGGGTTCCTGAGCATGGATCTGGCGGGGGCGGTCACGGTCATCAAGAGCGGCTACAGCATCACGATGTCCGGCACGGCGGTCGCGGCGGCGCCGGCGAGCTGCAACGGCCTGGCGCCGGGCGCAGGGTCCCCTGCCTACAAGGCGGGCGCGGACATGATTACACCGAATCCCCAGCAGCGCTTCTTCGCGACCAACGCGCAGGGCGTCATCTACGAGGACACCGCGAGCATGTTCGCCGCGATGCCCGAGTCGGGCGTCCCTGGAACGGGCGTACCTATTCAGTAGCCTTGCCAATGCCGAATGCCGAATCCCGAATGCGGAATGCCGAAAGGGACTGCGCTCGCGACAGACCGAGTAACGCGCTCTTTCGGTCACGGGCGCTACGCCTTCGGCATTCGGCCTTCGGCATTCGGCATTGAGTCCCTTTCTGATATCGTAGGCCCTCTCTGGGGGGCCTGCGATGACAACACAGACAATCCGGGCGGCGTTGGTCGCGGTCTTCGTCCTGGTGTCGTCCGCGCCGCCGCTCGACGCGCAGAAAGCCGTCAGCGTCACGAGCCCGAAGCAGCAGTTCGGGCACGATATCGGTGCCGACTATCAGCTTCCCAACTACAAAGCGCTGACCGAGTACTGGGCGAAGCTCGACAAGGAATCCGACCGGATGAAGGTCGTCGAGATCGGCAAGACGGCCGAGGGCCGGCCGCAGCTGATGTCGGTCATCACGTCCCCCGACAACCACAAGAAGCTCGATCGCTTCAAGGAGATCGCGCGCCGGCTCGCCCTCGCCGAAGGGCTGACCGACGATCAGGCGCGCACGCTTGCGCGCGAAGGGCGCGCCGTTGTCTGGATCGACGGCGGGCTGCACGCGACCGAGGTGCTCGGCGCGCAGCAGCTGATGGAGACGGTCTACCAGCTCGTCAGCCGCAGCGACCCCGAAACGCTTCGCATCCTCGACGACGTCGTCATCCTCGCGGTGCACGCGAATCCGGACGGCATGGATCTGGTGTCCGACTGGTACATGCGCGAGAAGGAGCCCACGAAACGGTCGACGGCCGGAATCCCGCGGCTCTATCAGAAGTACGTCGGCCACGACAACAACCGCGATTTCTACATGTCGTCGCAGCCGGAATCCACCAACATGAACCGCATCCTGTACCACGAGTGGTTTCCGCAGATCATGTACAACCATCACCAGACGGGTCCGCAGGGCACGGTGATGTTCGCGCCACCGTTCCGCGATCCGTTTAACTACGTGTACGACCCGCTCATCCCCGCGCAGCTCGACCTCGTCGGCGCCGCGATGCACAGCCGCTTCGTGTCGGAAGGGAAGCCGGGTGTCACGACACGGCAGGGGGCAGGGTACTCGACGTGGTGGAACGGCGGTCTGCGGACGACGGTGTACTTTCACAATCAGATCGGACTGCTCACGGAGACGATTGGGAACCCGACGCCGATCGCGATCCCGTTCTTGCCCGAGCGGCAGCTGCCCAGTTCGAATTTGTTCTCGCCGATCACGCCGCAGAAGTGGCACTTCCGGCAGTCGATCGACTACTCGGTGACCGCCAACTACGGGGTGCTCGACATCGCGTCGCGTAACCGCGAGAACTTCCTCTTCAACATCTACCGGATGGGCAAGAACTCGATCGACCGCGGGAACAGGGATCACTGGACGCCGTATCCGCACCGTATCGAGGCCGTCAGAGTCGCGGCGGAGAAGGAGGCGGACAACTCGGACCAGGCCCGTCGGAGCGCGCAGGGCCGCGGCGGCGCGTCGGTGCCCGGGAAGTACTTCGAGATGCTGCGCGATCCGAAGCTGCGCGATGCGCGCGGCTACATCCTGCCGGCCGACCAGCCGGACTTCCCGACGGCCACCAAGTTCGTGAACGCGCTCATCAAGACCGGCGTCACCGTGCACCGCGCGACGGGGGCCTTTTCGGCCGGCGGGAGGGGCTATCCCGCGGGGTCGTACGTCGTGAAGACGGCGCAGGCGTTCAGGCCGCACGTGCTGGACATGTTCGAGCCCCAGGATCACCCGAACGACTTCCAGTATCCGGGCGGGCCGCCGATCCCGCCGTACGACAACGCCGGGTGGACGCTCGCATACCAGATGGGCGTGAAGTTCGACAGGATTCTCGACGGCGACGAACTGTCCAAGGGGCCGTTCGAGACGATCACCGGTCTGGCCAAAGCGCCTCCCGGCACCGTGGCGGCGGCGGCCGCGGGGGGCGGCTGGCTGCTGGATCATCGCGTCAACGACAGCGCCATTGCGGTGAACCGGCTCCTCAAGGCGAACGCCGAGGTGTTCTGGGCGCCCGACGGCGGCTTGTTCGTGCCGGGCAACGCGAACGTCGAGGCGATCTTGCGGAAAACGGCGGAGGAGTTCGGTGTCGGCGCCCGGGCGGCGGCGCGTCCCGGCGGCGAGCTGCTGAAGCTCCGGATGCCTCGCATCGGTCTCTGGGACACCTACGGCGGCTCGATGCCGTCGGGCTGGACGCGCTGGATCTTCGAGCAGTACGAGTTCCCGTTCGAGGTCGTGTTCCCGCCGGCGCTCGACGCGGGCAGCCTCAACGCGAAGTACGACGTGCTCGTCTTCGTGGACGGCGCGATCCCAGAGCGTGACGGCGCCGCCGGCCGGTTCGGCGGCGGTGGCGGCTTCGCCGAGCCGGATGCGTCGACGATCCCGGCGGAGTGGAGAAGCAAGCTCGGCCGCGTGACGGTCGCCAAGACGGTTCCGCAGCTGAAACGGTTCCTCGAGGAAGGGGGAACGGTCCTGACGATCGGCAGCTCGACCGTGCTCGGTCATCACCTCAACCTTCCGATCGCGAATGCGCTCACCGAGCGGATGCAGAGCGGGGTGACGCGGCCACTTCCGGGAGAGAAGTTCTACGTGCCTGGCTCCATCCTCCGCGTCGCGGTGGACAACGACCACCGGCTCGCGCACGGCATGGAGCAGGCGGCGGACGTGTTCTTCGACAACAGCCCGGTGTTCCGGCTCGAGCCGGACGCGCCGCCGAAGGGGGTCCGCGCGGTCGCCTGGTTCGACGGCGCGACGCCGCTGCGCAGCGGATGGGCGTGGGGCCAGCACTACCTCGAGGGTGGCGCGGCGGTCGTCGACGCCACGGTCGGGCGCGGCCGGCTGTTCCTCTACGGACCTGAGATCGCGTTCCGGTCGCAGCCCCACGGCACGTACAAGCTGCTCTTCAACGGGATCTACCTTGGGGGCGTGCAGGGGGGCCGGAAGCAGACGACGGAGCAGTAGCCCACTAACGCCCAATTCTTAGCGCGTCTTTCGTCCCGTCGTCTTCGTCTTTCGGCGCCGCTTGGTCGTGGCGCGGCGGCCGGCTGCCTTGATCCGGCGGGTCACGGTGCGCGCCGCCTTGCGCGCCTTCCGTGTCGCGGTGCGGGCAGCCCCGCGGGCGGTCTTCGCCGCGCGTTCGGCCAGGCCGGTCGCCGTCTCCGCCGCGCGGCCGCCCACGTCCTCCATCGTCCTGACCGCGGTCCCGACCGCCTCGCCGATCCGATCCGCCGAGCGCTCGAGCAGCCCCTCGGGCTCCGCGCTCCCCTGATTTCGTTTCGCCATGTATCTCCTCCCCGCATTTGCGTCGTGAATGCGTACGCGCCGCGCGGGCGCGGCACGCGAACGGATGCGTGAATGCGAAAGCCGCGCCAGACCCCGGTGCGGTAGCATGGGCATATGATCACCAGGCGTCCGGCGGCCGAGCGCGGGCACGCCGATCACGGCTGGCTCGACACGCGTCACACGTTCTCGTTCGGGGACTACCACGACCCGGCGTTCATGGGGTTCCATGCGCTGCGGGTGATCAACGAAGACCGGGTCCAGCCGGCGATGGGATTCGGGACGCACGGGCATCGCGACATGGAAATCCTCACGTGGGTGCTCGAGGGAGCGCTGCAGCACCACGACAGCCTCGGGAACGGGTCGATCATCTATCCGGGCGATCTGCAGCGCATGAGCGCCGGGACCGGCGTGAATCACAGCGAGTACAACGCGTCGCGCGACGACCTCGTGCACTTTCTGCAAATGTGGATCGTCCCCGAGCAGGCCGGCTTCGCGCCGGAGTACGAGCAGCGTCGGTTCACGATCCGCGAGCGTCAGGGAATGCTGAAGCTGCTCGCCTCGCCGGACGGCCGCGGCGGATCGATCCGCATCCACCAGGATCTCCACCTGTACACGACGATGCTGACGCCAGGGGAGAAAGTCTCGACGTCGCTTGGCTCCGGACGATCGGGATGGCTGCAGGTGTCGCGAGGGGTCGTCGAGGTCAACGGCGTGCGACTGGACGAGGGGGACGGCGCCGCGATCATCGGCGAGACGCGGCTGGATCTCGCGGCGTCGGATCATACGGAAGTCTTGTTGTTCGATCTTGCCTAGTCCCTGGTCCGTCGTGCCCACAAGTGCAGCGGCAGTGACAGCATCCAGTACCGGCGCCGGAGCCGAATGACGCGGTCCGAATAACCGGCCTTGGGGATCTCCTTCCTGACCAACCGGTCGCGAAGCTGGCGCAGTTCGTACCGGTACAGGTCGTTGACCGCTTCGTTCGTCTTCTCGGGCGGGGTGTGGGGCTTGGGGACAATGCCGAGCGTCGCCAGCGCGGCGACGAGATCCGGATCGTAGTCGAACATCTAGCCGATCGCGTCGGCGAACAGGCGCCGGAGATTCCCGCCGAGGATCTTGTCGACGTCTTCCGCGCTGTAGCCGCGCGCGCGCAACCCGGCGGCGATGGTCTCCATCCGGCGGGGGTGATTCAGCTCGCTCAGGAAGAACGGCCATCGAAACGTCGCCGCGGTCACCGGCCGGAGCCGGGACAACTCCTCGATCAGCTTCTGCTTTTCCTCTTCGGTGTCGGGGATCCGGCGATGTTCGCGGTCGCTGCCGATGCCGACGTGGCCGATCCCCGCGGTCCTGACGGCGTGATCGATGTGCCGCAGGTAGTCGTCCAGCGTGTTGCGCTCGTTCGGGCCGAGGTAGGGATTGATCTGGTAGATTCCGATGACGCCGCCGCGGTCCGCCAGCGCGCGCAGCGCCTCGTCGGTCTTGTTCCGCGGGTGGTCGTACACGGCCTTGCATCCCGCGTGGGTGATCGCCACGGGCTTGCTCGACCCGGTGATCCCTTCCATCGTCGTTGCCATGCCGCAGTGCGACACGTCGACGAGGATGCCCATCGCGTTCATCCGCTCGACCAGCGCGACGCCGAATATGCTGAGGCCGCTGTTCGTCCGCTCGAGGCAGCCGTCGCCGACAAGGTTGCGCGTGTTGTAGGTGAGCTGAATGATCCGCACGCCCAGGTCGTACAGGACGCGGAGGCGTTCGATATCGTCGCCGAGTGGGGTCGTGTTCTGCGTGTAGTAGAGGAGCGCGATCCGCTTGCGCTCGGCGGCGGCGTCGATGTCTGACGCCCTCGTCGCCTTCAGGAAGCGGTCCGGGTGCGCCTTGACGTGCGCGTCGTAAGCGTCGATCTCCCGCTTCATGTCGTCGAACGCCGAGGCTCCCTGCAGCGCCGGATTGCCGACCGTCACGACGCAGCCGCGGATGCCGCTCGCGCGGATGTCGTCGACGAGCTTCATGTCGTACTCGACGTGGATCTCGCCCAGGCCGTCGATGATCGGCGGCCGTGCCGGCGGCTTCGGCTGGGCTATGGACCAGGTCGCGGCGCCGGCGGCAGGTAGCGACAGCAGGAACTCGCGGCGGCGCATCGGCCACGGATTATAGTCGCGAACGGAACGCGTGGCCCATAATGCCGCGCCATGGCCTGATCTCGCGGCAGTTCTTCCGCTGCCGGGCCGACGCGTCCTACGTCGGTCACGATTACCGCGTCTGGGAGATCCCGCGTCGAGCGTATGCGGCAGCCACGGCCGCGCTGCCGACCGGCAGCTGCACGAACGGCACGCTGACGTTCGTCGCGCTCACGCTGCGCGCGAGGAGCTACTCCTCTTTCTTGACGTCGTCTTTGGGACTGGTCGCGAAGTCGTCGAAGTCCTCCGTCAACGTCCCCTGCTGCTCTTCGTCCACCAGATCGTCGATGCTGTAGTGACGACCGCCCCCGCGCTCCCGGATAGGACCCTTCGGCTTCTCCTTCTGGAACGTCTTCTTCGGCTTCGCGTCCGGGCCGAACTCGCGCCTGCCGCGCCCGGCCCCCGGCGGCAGGGGCAGGCCCGACGGATCGATCCGCGGACCGAATCCGCCCGGGCG
>JBOGJB010000367.1:0-4522 GCA_050745085.1 Vicinamibacterales bacterium | reverse complement strand
GCGCACGCCTGCCGCGAGATGACGGTTGGCGTCCACGAGGAGTGCGAGCGGGCCGGGCCAGAACCGCGCCGCGAGCCGCTCGGTCAGCGCCGTCACCCGTCCCGCCCGCGCGCGCACCTGGTCGAGGTCCGCCGCGACGAGCGGGACGGCGTCCGACGCCGCCCTGCCCTTCAGCTCGAAGAGCCGGGCAACGGCGCAGCTGTCACGTGGATCGACCGCGAGCCCGTACAGCGTGTCGGTGGGGATCGCCACGATGCCGCCGCGCCTGAGGATCTCCACGGCGCGCGCGATGGCGTCAGGATCGGGCCGCGAGGGGTCAACGGTCAGGAGGAGAGACATTCTGACCATACAATGATGCCCCGAATGTCACACACGCTGCAGGTCCTGCTCCTGCTGGCGCTCGTCGTCCCAACGGCGAAGCTGGCGGGCGCTGCGGCCAACCGCATCGGACAGCCGGCGGTCTTCGGCGAGATCCTGATCGGGCTGCTCCTCGGGCCAACGCTCTTCGACATCTTGGGCTGGCCGATCTTTCACGTCGCACCGGCCGCTCCGGGCCACGCGGTCGAGGCGGCGCCGCTCCTGGCCATCGTCCGCGACCTGGCGG
This sequence comes from Vicinamibacterales bacterium, assembly GCA_050745085.1. Classification (GTDB taxonomy): domain Bacteria; phylum Acidobacteriota; class Vicinamibacteria; order Vicinamibacterales; family 2-12-FULL-66-21; genus DATAEE01. The sequence goes on along the minus strand of JBOGJB010000367.1, from coordinate 3,918 downwards.
AGATCGGCGTCATTCTCCTCATGTTCATCGCGGGCATGGAGACCGATCTCGACGAGATGCGGCGCGTCGGCAAGGTCGCGTTCTGGTCCGCTCTCGGCGGCGTGGCGCTGCCGATGATCGGTGGCGTCATGGTCGCTCGAGCGTTCGGCTATCCCGTCCTGTGGCACGGCATCTTCATCGGGACCATTCTGACGGCCACCAGCGTCAGCATCTCCGCGCAGACGCTCATCGAGCTGGGGGCGCTCAAGTCGAAGGAAGGCTCGACGATTCTCGGCGCGGCGGTGATCGACGATGTCATGGGCATCGTCGTGCTGTCGATCGTCATCGCGCTCGCGCGCGCTGGGGGCGAAACCGACGTCGGCGCGATCGTGTTCCCGATCGTCAGGATGGCGCTGTTCTTTGCGGCGGCGATCGGTGCCGGACGTGCGCTTCCGGCCCTCGCGCGGTTTGCCGAGCGGCTCGAAGTCAGTCAGGGGCTGCTCGCGATCGTCCTCGCCGTGGCCTTTGCCTACGCCTGGAGCGCCGAATACCTGGGCGGCGTCGCCGCGATCACCGGCTCGTATCTGGCGGGATTGATCTTTGCCCAGACGCGGTTCAAGAAGCCGATCGACGAGGCCATTCACCCGCTCACCTATTCGCTGTTCGTGCCGGTGTTCTTCGTCAGCATCGGCCTGCAGGCAAACGGCCGCGAGCTTGGCCCTCGCGCCGCCTTCGCGGCGGCGCTCATCGTCGTGGCGATCGCGACGAAGGCACTGGGCTGCGGTCTCTTCGCGCGGCTCGCTGGCTTCAACACGAAGGCGTCGATGCGCGTCGGCGCCGGGATGATCTCGCGGGGCGAGGTGGGGCTCATCATCGCCGGCTACGGGCTGGCCAACGGCCTCATCGATCGCGACGTGTTCTCGGCGGCTGTCGTCATGGTGCTCGTGACGACGATGGTGACGCCGCCGCTGCTCAAGGCGACGTTCCCGAAGCGCCGCGGACGTGGCACCGTTGTGGAGGAAACCATTGCCGGGCCGCCGGAAGAAGCGCAAGACCGCTAGACCGCCAAGCGGAAGCATAAGGGGTCGCTGGACGAGTAAACGACACGCCGGTCGGCGATCGGGCGACTTCAGCTCTCCTCGACCGTCGGCGTCTGGGGCGCCGCCGCGATCGGGCCTTCGATCATCACGCGACGGACCAGCAGTGCCACGATCCCCATCGCAACCGCCGAGATCAAGAATACGGCGCGAATGCTGATCGCGGCGACGAGTCCTGAGGCGAGCGGGCTCAGCGCGAGTCCGAGCAGTGAGGCCGTCGTGAGCACGCCGAAGCCGGCGCCGCCCGCGCCGGCCGGAATCACGCTGCCGGCGGTCGCGTACGCGCAGGTCATCGCGATGCCGACCGCCGCGCCAAAGACCGGCGTCACGACGAACAGCAGCCAGACGCTCCCGGCGACTGCATAGGCGAGCGACGACAGCGCCGCGAGCCCCGCGCAGACGACCAGCACCCGCCTGGGTCGACCCGTGCGCAGGAGCCGCGGCGCGATCTGATTGCCCAGCGCGCCGGCTCCCGCGGAGAGCGAGAACAGCAGCCCGGCGATGAGCATCACCCTCGCCGCCGGCAGGCCGGCATCGAGCTCGGCGATGTAGAGCGGCAGCACGGGGCCGAAGGTGCGATCGGCGAACTGCACCGTGAAGATCACTCCCATCAGCAGCAGAAAGTTCTCGAAGGCCAGGATGTCGCGGAACGAGATGCGCCCGGACGGCCGGCCCGCCCGCGGATCGACCGGTTCGACGTCTCGATACAGGAAGACGACGAGCAACAGCGCGACAGCGTAGAAACCGGCGGTCACCAGGAAGGCGCGGCGCAGGCCGACCAGACCGGCCACGACGCCGCCGATGACCGGTCCGAGCGCAGGTCCGAGCCGCTGCGCGGTCTGCACGGTGCCGATCGCCTGCGCCATGCGGCCGGGGGGCGCAGACTGTGCGGCCATCGTCAACGTCAACGCGCCGTAGCCCGCGAAGAAGCCCTGGATGGCTCGCAGGGCGAAGACCTGCCATGCCGCTTCGACGTAGGCGGTCAGCGTCATGATGACCACGAAGCTCGCGATCGAACGCTCGACCATGATCTTCCGGCCGTAACGGTCCGCGAGCCGTCCCCAGAACGGGGCGAGGAGCGCCGTCAAGCCGGGCGTCACGCCGAGCGACAGTCCCGACCACAACGCGATCTCGCCGATGTCGGTGACGCCGAGCTGCTGGAAGTACAGGGGAAGGAACGGCATCACCAGTGTGAAGCCGGTGAAGCCGATGAAGCTGGCGCCGGCGGCGGCGAAGACGTTCTGCCGCCACCTTCTGGATTCTGGGTTCTGGATTCTGGATTCCCTCTCTCAGAATCGAATCTTCAAGTCCTTGTCCTGCCGAATGTGGATCGTATCCACGAACCGGATCTGATGCGGATTCGACTGCATCACGACCGAGCTGGTCCGGGTGCCGTCGCCGAAGAACCGGACGCCCCGCATCAGCGTGCCGTCGGTGACGCCGGTCGCGGCGAAGATGATCGAATCCCCCGAGGCGAGATCCTTCGACGTGTAGATCCGCTTCGGGTCTTTGACCCCCATCTGGCGGCAGCGCTCCTCGTGCTCCGGCGTGCTGATCACGAGCCTCGCGAAGATCTCGCCGTTGAGGCACCGCATGGCGGCGGCGGTCAGCACCCCCTCGGGCGCGCCGCCGATCCCCATCACCGCGTGCACGCCGGTGCCGACGACCGCCGCGGCGATGCCGGCCGAGAGGTCGCCGTCGCCGATCAGCCGGATTCGAGCGCCGGTCGCGCGGATGTCGTTGATCAGCTTCTCGTGCCGCGGCCGATCCAGCACGATGACGACGAGGTCCTCGACTTTCCGCTCGAGGCACTTCGCGATCGCTCTGAGGTTGTCGGCGACCGGCGCGTCGAGGCTGACCTCCTCCTTCGAGCTGGGGCCGACGACCAGTTTCTCCATGTAAAGGTCGGGGGCGTGCAGCAGCTCTCCTCGTCCGGCTGCCGCGAGAACGGCGATCGCGTTGGGGGAGCCGGTCGCGCACAGATTGGTCCCCTCGAGCGGATCGACCGCGATGTCCACCTCGGGATAGCGGTCGCTCAGTCTGCGTCCCTCGGCGGTGCTCTGGTGCTGGGCGTGCGCGCGGCCGACCTTCTCGCCGATGAACAGCATCGGCGCCTCATCGCGCTCCCCCTCGCCGATCACGATTGTCCCGTCGATCGGCACCGCGTCCATACAGGCGCGCATGGCTTCGACCGCAACCTGGTCCGATTTATGGCGATCCCCCTGCCCCATGGTGTGGGCACAGGCTATCGCCGCCTGCTCGACGACGCGCAGGAACTCGAGCGAGAGATCAGATGTCATCTGGCTCCTGGGCCTCCGGGCCCTGGCCTCTGGGCTCTACGCTTTGGAGAGGGCGTGATACGGAGGCAGCTCGCAGCGGGTGGGACGGTCCGCGCGGTACCCGAGGACGTAATCCGCCTGCATCAGCTTGTGAATCTCGCGCGTGCCTTCGTAGATGACCGCGCCTTTGCAGTTGCGATAGAAGCGGCCGACCGGATACTCGTCGGAGTAGCCGTTGGCGCCGTGGATCTGGACCGCGTCACCGGCGGCGCGTTCGGAGGCGACGGTCGCGAACCACTTGGCCAGCCCCGTCTCGCGGGTGTTGCGGCGACCCTCGTTCTTCAGGAACCCGGCGCGCAGCCAGAACAGACGCGATGCCTGATAGTCCGACTCCATCTGCGCGATCATTTCCTTCACGAGCTGTTGCTGGCCGATCTCGACGCCGAACGCCTTTCGCTCCCTGGCGTACGTGACGCTGGCGTCCCGGCACGCGCGAATCAGCCCCGTGGCTCCCGCGGCCACCGTGAAGCGTCCCTGGTCGAGCGCCGACATCGCGATCTTGA
>JBOGJB010000366.1:0-1571 GCA_050745085.1 Vicinamibacterales bacterium | reverse complement strand
GGGTGACGCTGGGCGCTGACGACAAGCGGCCCACCGATCGCCTCACGCTCGAGGACTTCCTCGAGATGGAGACCGTCTCCGATCCGCAGTTGTCGCCGGACGGAACGCACGTCATCTACACGCGCGGCTGGGTCGACAAAATCAACGACTCCCGCGAGTCGGCGCTCTGGATCATGAACGCCGACGGCACCCGCAACCGCTTCCTCACGAAAGGATCGGGCGCGCGCTGGTCCCCCTCGGGCGATCGCATCGCGTACACGGCGCAGGGCGAGCCGAAAGGCTCGCAGGTGTTCGTCCGCTGGATGGACGCTGAAGGCGTGACCTCGCAGGTCACGCGCGTCGAGCAGTCGCCGTCCGGGCTCGCCTGGTCCCCCGACGGCACGCAGATCGCCTTTGCGATGAGCGTCGAGGACAAGGTCGACTGGCCGATCAAGATGCCGAAGCGCCCGACCGGCGCGAAGTGGACGGAGACGCCCAAGATCGTCGAGCGGCTCAACTACCGCCGCGACCGCCAGGGATTCACCGACACCGGCTATCGCCACATCTTTCTCGTGCCCGCTATCGGCGGCACGCCGCGCAAGCTGACCGACGGCGACTTCGATCACGGCACGCCGGAGTGGATGCCGGACGGCAAGTCGATCGTCTTCAGCGGCTTGCGCGAGCCGGACGCCGAGTACCGCTGGCGTGAGACCGAGATCTACGCGATCGACGTCGCGAGCGGGGCCGCGCGGCCGCTCACGCGGCGGAAGGGGCCGGACAACAACCCGTCGATCTCTCCCGACGGCAAGCGGATCGCGTACACCGGCTACGACTGGGCCAAGGACACGTGGATCGACAGCAAGGTCTACGTCATGAACGGCGATGGCTCGGACCCACGCCTCGTGTCCGGCGACTGGGACCGCTCCCCGGGAGACATGAAGTGGGCGGCCGACGGCAGCGGGCTCTACTTCACCGCGCAGAGCGAGGGATCGCAGAATCTCTACTTCCTGCCGTTGTCGGGAACGTCAGCCGGACGGCCGCAGCCGATCACGAAGGGCGTGCACATGGTGTCGGTCTCCGATATCGGGAAGAACGGCGCGGCGGTCGGCACGCTCTCGAGCTTCCACAAGCCTGGCGACATCGTCTCGTTCAACCTGAAGTCGCCCGGCGATCTCAAGCAGCTCACGAACGTCAACGAGGACGTGCTCACCGGGAAGAAGCTCGGCGACGTGAAGGAGATTTGGTACACGTCGGCTGACGGGCTGAAGGTTCAGGGCTGGTACATCACGCCGCCCGACTTCGACCCGGCGAGGAAGTACCCGATGCAGCTGCACATCCACGGCGGACCGCACAGCATGTACGGCGTCGGCTTCAACTTCGGGTGGCAGGAGCACGCCGCGAACGGCTACGTCGTCCTCTACACCAACCCGCGCGGGAGCACCGGCTACGGCAGCAAGTTCGGGAACGCGATCTTCCGGGCGTACCCCGGGAAGGATTTCGACGACCTGATGGCCGGCGTCGACGCGGTGCTCGCCAAGGGCTTCGTCGATCCGGCGAACATGTTCGTGACCGGCTGCAGCGGCGGCGGCGTT
>JBOGJB010000365.1:0-3482 GCA_050745085.1 Vicinamibacterales bacterium | reverse complement strand
GCGAGGCGTGGTAGGCGCTGGGGGTGGGGCCCCAGCGCGACAAGAAAAAAGAGGGCGAACATGGCGCGAGACGAAGGGGGGAGCGTCGTAGCGGCGTTCCTGATCGGGGCGATTACGGGGGCAGCGGTGGCGCTGCTGCTGGCGCCCGCCACGGGCGAGGAGGTGCGGCGGATGCTCGGGCAGAAGGCGCGCGAGGGGGCCGACAAGGCCTCCGAGCGGGGGCGCGAGCTGTTCGATCGGGGGCGCGAGGCCTACACACGCGCGCGCCGGGATGACATAAAGGAGCCGGTGTGAGCGGCGGCTGGGACAGCGTATTCCTCGCCGCGATTGCCCTGGCGACGCTGGTGATGGCCGCGATCCAGGTCGGGGCCATCGTCGCGGCCCTCCGGATGGCGAAGCGGCTGGAGCGTCTGGCGAACCAGGTCGAGCGCGAGGTCCGTCCGCTCATCGCGCACGCGACCGACGTGGCGGAGCAGGCCAGGCGGAGCGCCGCGCTGGCGAACCAGCAGGTCGAACGGATCGATCGGATGATGGCGGATGTGACCATGCGCGTCACCGAGACCGTCGAGATCCTGCAGCGGACGGTCATCGTGCCGATCCGGGAGGGGTCGGCCATCATCGCGGGCCTCAAGGCCGGATTCGAGGCGCTGCGGAGCCTGCGCCAGAGCCCGGCGCGCCGCGGACGCGTCGAGGACGAAGACGCGCTGTTCATCGGATAACGCCCATCTTATTGACAGGGCCGGCCGCTCGGCGGTAGAACTCGCTTCCATGGTGGCCCACTCCCTGCGTCGTCGGCTCGCTGTGGTCGCGCCTGTGATCGTCTTCGCGGGCGTTACGCTCGCCTCCCAGCAGGAATCCAAGTCTGCGGCCGCCGCCAAGGAGCTGGCGCAGCTCCTCGAGGCTGCGAAGCTTGACAGCGTCGCGAGCAAGGATCCGGCCGAGAAGGACCTGTACGTCGCCGCCTTGTATTTCACCGGTCAGTTGCTCGTCGTCTCGGCGCGCTACTCGGCGCCGATCCTCCTCGACCAGAAGATCTCGAAAAAGGAATACCGGGACGTCTACATCGACCTGAACAGCGCGGCGATCGCCAACTCAAAGGTGTTCATCGAGGACCTGAACGCGGACGGCCTGCGGTCGAAGCGCGACGACGACCAGCCGTTCGACACGATCGAGAACGGCGCGCAGCGGCTGGCGCTCGACGGCGACTGGCGGAGGCAGAACCTGTCCGAGGCCGACTACATGAAGACCTACGGCGAGATGGACGACCGGTATTCGAAGATGCTGGCGATTCTGCTGGCGCAGATCAGAAAACCGTCGGCGGACTGATCTTGGACAGACTGATCTTGGTCGCTTGACAGATTGGAGGAGCGAGCAGATATTCAGCCTTGCACGACCAGCCGGTGCACGTGTCTGAGCTCGGCATGCGAGGTGCGCCGACGGTCCCTTGACGCGGGGACAGCGTCTCCGCGGAAGGTTGACCGCGCGGCGTCCGACTCCGGGGGGGTTGTGTGGGAGCGCCCTTCTTGGCGAGGCAGGTCGCGGTTGGCCAGGCATTCCGCCACCAGCGCCGCGTCCAGTTGCCGTCCCTATGCTAGCCGCTGGGAACGGCCGCCCGTCCTCGCACGGAAGGGCGTTTCTGTGTACAATTTGAGCCTTCCTGCAGCGGTTGGGCGCTTGGCTCAGCGGTAGAGCATCGCCTTCACACGGCGGGGGTCAGTGGTTCGAATCCACTAGCGCCCACCACTTACCCCGATCCTGCAAAATCCGACGATGGGTGATCTGGTGATCTGGCGATCGGGCCATCTGATCCGGTCATCGGGCTATCGGGTTATCGGGTTATCGTCGTCTCGTTTCAGGCAGCCGACGTTCTGAGGGCCCGTCGTAGACATGGTCCTTCGGGTCGATCTGCCGCATCGGCGGGTTGCGCTCGCGCTCTTCGAGCGCGTGGGCCGCGATGCCGGGAACGCGTGAGATGACGAACAGCGCGTCGGCGACGTCCGGCTTGAGGCCGAGGTCGCTGCAGACAGCGGCGATCGCGCCGTCGATATTGACGGGCGGTGTCTTGCTGACTTGACTCCTGGCTTCCGGCCCCTGGCCGCTGGCGGCTGGCTCGTGGCCTCCGGCTTCTTCTGATTCGTGCGCGTGCTGCAGGGCGAACTCGAGCGCACGGATGAACCGGATGTGCTCGCCGTCCAGCTCCAGCTCCATCGCCATCTGGAACAGACGCGTCGCGCGCGGGTCGCGCGAGTGGAAGCGGTGCCCGAACCCGGGCGGCGTCTCACCGGACGTGAGATACGGCTCGAGCACCTGCGCCGCCGCGTCCCGGATCGGTTTTCCGGACCGGCAGAGCGCCAACCCCTCGTCCAGGAGCTGCATGCAGGCGGTGATGTCGCCGCCGAAGTACCGCCCGAACCCGAGGACGCCGGCCGCCACGCAGGCGCGCAGCGGCGCGCCGGTCGTCGCCGTGTTGCGTGAGGCCAGCGTCGAGGGCGGCGTCGCGCCGTGGTCGATGAACGACACGAGCAGCGCCTCCATCAACCGTCCGATCGCCGGTGTCGGCAGCTCTCCCTGCAGGAGCAGATAGATCGCCTCGCCGAACGAGAGGCGCCCCATCATCTCGTCGAGCGGGTAACCGCGGACGAGGATCTTGTTCGGCTCGATCGCGGTCAGCGCCGTGCGCCAGTTGTCGTCTGCCTGTCGCGGCTGGGCGCGCCGCTCGGCCGCCTGGCCGTCTGGTGTGGAACTCGTTTTGGCCATATCAGGCTGTCCCGTACAGCCGGTCGCCGAAGTCTCCGAGCCCGGGTACGATGAACTTGTGCGGGTTGAGCCCGCGATCGACCGCCGGCGTGTAGATGCGCAGCTCCGGGTGCGACTGCTCGACCAGCGCCACCCCCTCAGGGGCCGAGACGATGCAGACCATCCGAATGTCGCGCGCGCCGGCCGTCTTCAGCAGGTCGAGCGCCGCGACCGCGCTGCCGCCTGTCGCGAGCATCGGGTCGATCATCAGAACGAAACTCTTTTCGAGCGTGGGCGGCAGCTTGGAATAGTACCGCGACGCGACCGCCGTCAGCTCGTCGCGCTGCAGCCCGATATGGCCCACGCGCGCGTTGGGCACCAGCTCGAGCACCGCGTCGAGCATGCCCAGCCCGGCGCGGAGCACGGGGACGACGACGACGTCGGCGCCCAGGCGCCGGCCGTCCGCCGGGCCGAGCGGCGTCTGCACCGTGATCGCCTCGCCCGGCAGATCGCGAAGCGCCTCGGCCGCGAGCAGCAGGCTGATGCGGACCGCCATCCGCCGGAACAGCTCCGGCCCGGTGCGCTTGTCACGAAGGGTGACGAGCGCGTCGTGCACCAGCGGATGCTCGACGATGTGAACCGGCACGAGCGTCAATATACTAGAATCTCGCCGAATGTTGCGCCTCGCGATCGTTTCCGCCGTTGTTGCCGCCTCGGTCCTGCAGGGGCCCAGAGCGATCACGCTC
>JBOGJB010000364.1:0-4045 GCA_050745085.1 Vicinamibacterales bacterium | reverse complement strand
GCCTGGCCGTGCGCAGGCGCGGGGCCAGCCGCCGCCTTCGCGGCGGCCGCGCTCTGGGCCGCTCCGGCGAGCTCCGCCGAAGCCGCCGAATCGGTGGACGGCGCAGGCCGGGCTGCTTCCGGCGGCGGCTCTTTCTCGTCAGCCATCGACCGTTACGCCCATTCGAGGGCCCCCTTCTTCCAGGCGTAGACGTAGCCGACGACCAGGATGAACAGGAAGACCAGCATCTCGATGAAGCCGAACAGCGCCAGCCGGTCCATGATGACGGCCCACGGAAACAGGAAGACCGTCTCTACGTCGAAGATGACGAAGAGCATCGCCACGAGGTAATAGCGCACGCTGTAGCGGTCGCGCGCGTCGGTCGCGGGCTCGATGCCACACTCGTACGGCTCCAGTTTCACGACGTTGAACTTCTTCGGATGTAGCAGCTTCGAGAAGAGGATGGTGAAGATCGCGAAGCCGACCGCGATCAGAATGAAGAGGAAAATCGGGACGTAGGCGTCGAGCATCGGCCGCGCGTGACTTATAACACGCGACGGCGTAAGCGCGCAACTCCAGCATTTTCAAGTACTTTCATGGGGCCGCCGTCCTTGACGCCCTTCGCGCGCGGGACCTATACTGCGGTCAAGGGACCCGACATGCCGTCGATCGTTCGCACGCGCCCGATGGCGCCCGTCAGCGTCATCATCATGTGTATTGTGGCGGCCGCGCTGGTCCGCGCCGCCGTGGACCGCTCGGTCTTCGTCAGCGTCCTCGACGACAAAGGGCAGCCGGTGGATGGCCTCACCGTCAAAGACTTCGAGGTCCGCGAGGACGGGGTCGCGCGCGAGGTCCTGCGCGTCGATCGCGCCACCGAGCCGCTGCAGATCGCGCTCCTCATCGACGACAGCGCTGCGGCCGAGCGGTTCATCAAGCAGTTCCGGGATGGCGCGAAGGCGTTCGTCAACACGATCACCGCCGCCGGCCGGAACCAGATCGCGGTGATCACGGTCGGCGAGCGATCGACGCTCGTCCTCGACTACACGACGGACGCGGCGGCGCTCGCTGCCTCCATCGACCGCATCTTTCCGCGCAGCGGCTCCGGGATGCAGCTTCTCGACGGGATCATCGACGCGGCCAAAGGGCTCGCCAAACGGGAAGACACCGCCCGCAAGCACATCGTGATCATGATGACCGAGGGGATCGAGTTCAGCACGGAGCACGAGCAGACCGTGGTCGACGCGCTCTACCGCGCCGGCGCGACGATGCACGCGCTCGTGCTGACAGCGGCCACCGCGTCCGACATGGCGCAGGAGGTTCGCACGCGCAACGTCGTGCTCGACGTCGGCACGCGGACGACGGGCGGACGGCGCGACACTCTGCTCGCTGAGATGTCGATCGAGGGAGCCTTTGCGTCGCTCGCACGCGAGCTGCTGTCCCAGTACCGGGTGGTCTTCTCGCGCCCGGATACCCTTATTCCACCGGAAAAGCTGTCGGTCCGCGCCACGCGGCCGGGCCTGACGGTCCGCGCGCGGACGCGCGCGGAGAAGTAACGTGATAGCACGAGCCCTCAGGTCCGTCGGCCGGCGACGAGCGACCCTGCTGACCTTCACGCTGCTCGCCGTCGCGCTGGCGGCCGCGCCCGCGGCCGGGCAGCGGGGGCAGCGCTTCCGCGCCGGCGTCGACGTCGTGTCGCTCAACATCACGGTGCTCGATGCCGCCAACCGCCTGATCCGCGACCTCGAGCAGCCGGACTTCGAGGTGTTCGAGGACGGCGCGAACCAGGAGATCAGCTTCTTCTCGAAGACGCAATCGCCGATCGCGCTCGCCCTGCTTATTGACTCGAGCGCGAGCATGGAAGACCGGCTCCAGACGGCACAGGAGGCGGCGATTGGCTTCGTGCAGCGCCTGCGTCCCGATGACGTCGCCGAGGTCGTCGACTTCGACAGCCGCGTCGACATCCGGCAGCCGTTCACGAGCGACAAGGCCGCGCTCGGTAAGGCGATCCGCGACACCGCGGCGGGGGGCTCAACCGCGCTCCATCACGCGATCTATGTCTCGCTCAAGGAGCTGAAGAAGATGCGCGCGCCGTCGGCGGAGGAGATCCGCCGGCAGGCGATCGTCGTGCTCTCCGACGGCGAGGACACGTCCAGCATCCTGAGCTACGAAGACGTCCTCGACCAGGCGAAGCGGTCCGAGACCGCGATCTACACGATCGGGCTGCGGCCGAAAGACAACGGCTCGCGCGGCTTCAAGGAGGCGGAGTTCGTCCTCAAGCAGCTCGCGTACGAGACCGGCGGCCGCGCCTGGTTCCCGGAGCACGTCGGCCAGCTCGCCGGCGTCTACGAGCAGATCGCCACCGAGCTCGCGAGCCAGTACACGATCGGCTACGCCTCGAAGAACGCACGGCGCGACGGCGCCTGGCGCCGGATCGTCGTCCGGGTGAAGCGCGACAGCGTGATCGCACGCACCAAGCAGGGCTACTACGGGCCGACCTCGACGTCGCCATGAACCTGTTGCCGCTCGCGTTCTATGTCGCGGCGGCGATTGCCTACGCGGCCCACTTCATGCGCGGCGACCGGCAGACCGGCCGGCTCGCCACGGCGATCCTCGCGGGCGGGGCGCTCGCGCACACCTTTGCGATCGGCATGAAGACGATGGCGCTCGGCTACGCGCCGATCGCCGGGACGACCCCAGCCGTGTCGGCGTTCGTGTGGCTGCTCGCGCTCGCCTATCTCTACATCGAGATCACGACCGACGAGCGGACGATCGGGACGTTCATCGCGCCGCTCCTGGCGGCGCTGCAGCTCATTCCCGCGCTGACCCCCGACGTGGTCGAAGCGCGGCCGGCCGTCCTGCGGACGCCGCTCTTCACGCTTCATGTCGCGTCGATGCTGGTCGCCTACGCGAGCTTCGCGCTCGCGTGCGTCATCGGCATCATCTACGTCCTGCTGTTCAAGGAGATCAAGGGGAAGGAGGCCGGCTTCTTCTACCGGCGGCTGCCGCCGCTCGCGCGGCTCGACGTCATGAACGACCGGGCCGTGCGGATCGGCTGGCTGTTCCTGACCGCCGGCGTCGCGATCGGCGCGATCTGGGCGATGCGGGCGCGCCCGGCGTTCTCCGACCCGCGCGTGCAGGCGATGACGATCGTCGACCCGAAGATCCTCGTCGCGCTGCTCTGCTGGGGGGTCTACTCGTTCCAGCTCGTCGCGCGGCGCTTCGGCTGGACCGGCCGGCGCGCGGCGCTCCTGTCGGCCGTCGGGTTCGCGATCGTGCTGCTGAACTTCGTGCCGGTCGGGTACTTTCTGACGCGAAGTCATAACTTCTGACTTGTGACTTCACTTCAGCCTTCGACCTTCGTACTTCGTACTTGAGCTCATGTCCCTGATCCTCGTCGGCCTCAGCCACCGGACCGCGCCGATCGAGCTGCGCGAGCAGGTCGATTTCTCGACGCGCGACGTCGCGCGCGCGGTGCGGGACCTGGCCGCGCGGCGGTCGGCCGACGAGTGCGTGATCCTCTCGACGTGCAACCGGGTCGAGATCTACGCCGTCGCCGATCCGGGCGCGGCGCGTCCGGCGATCGGCCGGTTCGTCGCCGAGTACCACGGTCTGCCGGCGGATCGGCTCGACCCGCACCTCTACCTGCAGCTCGACGCCGCGGCGACGCGGCACCTCTTCCGCGTGGCCGGCGGCCTCGACTCGCTCGTCGTCGGGGAGCCCCAGATCCTCGGTCAGGTGAAGCAGGCGTACCAGGTCGCCGCGGACGCGCACGCGACCGGACCGCTCCTCAACCGCCTGTTCCACTGCGCCTTCGCCGCCGGCAAGCGCGTTCGCGCCGAAACCGGGATCGGCGAGGGGGCAGTGTCGGTCAGCTACGCGGCGCTGGCGATGGCGCGCAAGATTCTCGGCGAGCTGACGGGCCTGACGGCGCTCATCATCGGCGCCGGCGAGATGGCGAAGCTGACCGCGACGCACCTGCGGTCGCAGGGGGTCGGCGAGATCGCGGTCGCGAGCCGGACGCTCGCGTCCGCGGCGGCGCTCGCGGGCCGGGTCGAGGGATCGACGG
>JBOGJB010000363.1:0-8806 GCA_050745085.1 Vicinamibacterales bacterium | reverse complement strand
GCGCAGCACGCCTTCCTGGGTCGCGCCCACCTTCCGGAGTGCGCCGTTGCCGCGGCCGTTCTGCACCGCGGCGCGCGCCTCGAGCCGATGCGCCTTGATGGTTTCGAACGTGAAGTCGACGACGAGGGTCGCGGCGTCGACGAACATGCCCGTCCCCCAGAACGCCGATCCGATCGCGAAGCCCCACTCGGCGGTCGAGAAGCCCGGCTCGAGCTGCCGGACCTGAAAGATCCCTATCGCCGTGTCCATACCGTGCGGAACGACCGCGAAGCAGGCATAGGTGCCGGCCGCGCGCTCCCGATGGGTCCATGCGATGAACCGCTCGAACCCTTCGACCGTCGTCGGCGGCGGCGAGATAAAGCGCGCGACCTCCTCGGTCGCGAGCATCGCGAGCAGCGACGGCGCATCCGACAGCCGCAGCTCACGGAGGGTCACCTTGCTGCCCGTCAGGACCGGCAGGGCCTGCCGCCAGTCCGAGCCGACCGTCGTCGTCGCGTTGGCCGCGGACATGACGGCCTGCACGTCTATCACCGTTTCCGCGTCACGGAAGGGCATCTTCTCCATCAGAGCACCCCCCCGGTCGGCAGCACCTCACCAGGGTCGGGCCCGGGCGGCGGCGGCGGTGGTGGGTCGGATGGCTCGAACAGGTCGTCCCAGACCGAGCTGTCGAACTCCGCGGGCGGCGCCTCTGGATCGTCGAAGATCGGCATCGTCTCGCCCGAGTTACCCCACGTGGCGTCTGAACTGGTGCCCCACACGACGTTCTCGCACAGGCCCGAGGTGCCCCAGACCACGTTCAGAGCATCGACTGTGCCCCAGACGACGTTCGTGCCCCAGACAATGTTCTCCATCAAGTCAGCGGTGCCCCAGACGACGTTCTCTCCAACGCCGGCCGTCCCCCACACGATGTTCTCGCAGTCGCCGCCGCCGCAGTCGGTCCCCCACACGATGTTCTCCGCCTCCGCGAGGGTGCCCCAGACCACGTTCAGAGCATCGACCGTGCCCCAGACGATGTTCGTGCCCCAGACGACGTTCTCGGCGTCGAGCGTGCCCCACACGATGTTTTCGCAGTCGCCGCCACCGCAGAGCGTGCCCCAGACGATGTTTTCGCCGAGGCCGCCGGCGAGCGTGCCCCAGACCACGTTCAGGGTCCAGGCGTTCGCGTCCGGGCTGAGAATGCCGCCGGTGACGCGCTGGTTGCCCCAGATGATCTGCTTGCTCCAGTTACTGCGGGTGGGATAGCGCTGGCCTGCCTGGGGGTTCCGGAAGAACTTCGCCAGCTCCACGGCGCCCTGCGAGTTGAGGAAGCCCGCTCCCTGCGTCAGCGCGTCCAGACCGGCGCGTTTCTCCGCGGTGTACTGCAGAATCGCCTTGACCGCGTTGGGCGTCAGCGTCGGATTCGCCTCGAGCATCAGGGCTACCGTCCCGGCGACGACCGGGGCGGCCATGCTCGTGCCGCTCAGCGACAGGTACGGCTTGTAGGCCGTCAGCCGCGTGCCGCTCATCAGGTACGGGTTCTTCGTGACGTAGAAGGTGCTCGTCGGATCGCTGAGCGACACCGTGCCGGTCCCGGGCGCGACCAGGTCCGGCTTCGCGAGATAGTCGATCGCCGTGGGCCCGCGCGAGCTGTACCGCGCGATCGTGTCGTCGTACCTGAGAACCGTCCCCTCGTGGTTCGACGCGCCGACCGTGAGCACCCAGGGGGCGTTGCCGGGGGCCGTGATAGCGCCGTACTGAATCTCTCCTGCCGCGTTCTTCCCGAGGTTGCCGGCCGCGACGACCACGACGATGCCGGCGTCGACGGCCTGCTTGGCCGCCAGCGTCAACGGATCGTGCTCATACGAGCTGGTCACGGCCGCGCCAACCGAGAGGTTGATGACGCGGATGTTGTGCAGGCTCTTGTGGGCGATCGCGTAGTCGAACGCCGCGATGACGTCGCTGATGTAGCCGGCGCCGTTCGCGTCGAGAACTTTCAGGCCGATCAGGTGGACGCCGGGCGCGATTCCCGCGCGCACGCCGTACGTGTCGTAGCCGTTGCCGGCGATGACGCCAGCGACGTGCGTCCCGTGCCCGTTGTCGTCGTACGTCGACGGCAGGTGGTGCACGAAGTCCTTGAAGGCCGCGACGCGCTGCCCGCCGGAGCTGTTCCGCAGGTCGTCGTGCCAGGCGGTGATCCCTGAGTCGATCACGGCGACCCCGACGCCGGTGCCGTCGTACCCCATCCAGTACTGCACGTACCGTGCGCCGACGGTGACCGCGGTTCGATTCAACAGGCCACGGGTCGGGCGATCGAGGTGGAGGCGCTTGACGAGCGGGTGCCTCGCCAGCTTCTCGAGCTCTTTCTCGGACACGACCACGACGCGGCCGTTGAACGAGCGCAGCCGGCGCCCCATGCGGCCGTTGACTTCCACGACCATGTCCGAGCTGTCGGTGGGGCCCGCGAGCTCGACGATGACCCGTACGTCACCCTGGGGCTGCCGGGCCCGCTTGGCCAGTTCGGCGTCAAGCTTTTGGAACTCGGCGCTGCCTGAGCCCGAGCTCTCGTCGCTGGACGTCCCGGACTCCGCGTGGAGGGGCCCTGCGAGCCCGAGCACGCAGGCCAGCATCAGGGCCAGCCTTTTGAGGTTACGAAGGTGCCAGGTCAAGATGTGCTCCGGTATTTGAAGTGCGTTGCCGACGGCGCCACCCACGCGCCGCTTCCAGCACTAATGAACCCGCTCCGAGATCCCCCACACGGCCTTCGCCAGCCAGTCTTCCCGCAGGATCGACCAGAGCGCCTGGTCCAGGTACTCGCCGTCCTTCAGGAACGACTTGCGCAGCAGGCCCTCGCGGACCGCGCCGATCTTCGCCAGCGCGCCGCTGCCGCGGCCGTTCCTGATCGCGGCGCGCGCTTCCATCCGATGAACCCCGATCGACTCGAACGCGAACCGAAGCGCCAGCGTCGCCGCATCCATGAAGACCCCCGTTCCCCAATAGGCCGAGCCGAGGGCGAACCCCCACTCGGCGGTCGTAAACGACGGGTCGAGCTGCCGAATCTGGAAGATCCCGACGGCTGTGTCGCTCCCCGCGGGAACGACCGCAAAGCAGACATAGTCACCGGCGGCGCGCCGGCGGTGGGTCCACGCGATGAACCGCTCGAAGCCCTCGACGGTGGTCGGCGGCGGCGAGATGAAGCGCGCGACCTCCTCGGTCGCCAGCACAGCCAGCAGCGCCGGCGCGTCGGACGCGCGCAGCTCGCGGAGCAGGACCTTGCCACCTGCCAGCAGCGGGAGCGCCCGCCGCCAGTCGCTTGTGGTTACCTGCGTGCCGAGCTGCTCTTGGTCTACGCGCACCATTGGCCGTCCCGGGCGGAGCAATAGCCCGGCCAGCTCGGCCGCACACGCGATCGCCACCTACAAGTGCCCCGTGTTCAATAATTTGACAGTTATGTAAGCACCCAGAGCGACGGGCTGGACTGGCGGGCGCACACGTTCAGTGCTCTTTCATGGAACACGTGATACCGTGATCAGGATGGCTCAACCGATATAAACTGTTTGTTAAATAGTATTTACAGGCGTTGGTCCGTAATGAGACGGATGTTCGTGGGTTGAACACTAGCCCTACAGCAGTAAAGATAATGAATTCAATTACTTAGCCAGCTGAGACGTATCTGTAAGTGCTTGAAAGTCGCGGCCGGCTCCAGCCGTCAGGTGGAGACCCAGTACAAATAAGGTGATGGCGGCGGCCGGGGCGAGGACCCAGGGGTATTCCGACATCGCCCGGACGTTCCGGCCGGCGTCGAAGAGCATCGTGCCCCAGCTGGCGGTCGGGTTGGGGAAACCCAGACCGACGTACGACAGCGTGGCTTCCGCGAGGACGAACGCCGGCAGCAGCAGGGTCGCCTGCGTCACCAGCACGTGGCTCGCCGCCGGCACGAGGTGGCGCGTGACGATCCGCCCCGGCCCGGCTCCGACCGCTCGTGCCGCTTCGATGTACTCGCGGCGCGACTCCGCGGCGACGAGGGCGCGCACCGGGCGCGCGACGTGCGGCCACCCGACGACCGCGAGAATCGCCGCCATCAGCCAGAAGACCTGCCAGAAGTCGAGTGTGAGCGGCATCACCGCCCGCAGCGCGAGGACGATGTAGATGGCGGGAAGCAGGATCAGCAGATCGGCCACGCGCATGATGGCGTCGTCGAGCCAGCCTCCCGCGTAGCCCGCGGCGGCGCCGGCGAGCGCGCCGACGACGAGCGCGCAGAAACCAGCGAGGAGCGCCACGCCGAGCGACGCGCGCGCGCCATGCAGCAGGCGCGCGAACACATCCCGGTTGATGTCGTCGCTGCCGAGGAGCAGCAACGGCGTGGACGGATCCGCGGTCGACACGAGCCGGCCGTTCGAGAACCACACCAGCGGCACCTGGCGCGAGCGATCGATCTCGTAGCGGCGCTCGATCAGGCTCGCGACGTGGACGGGATAGACGAACGGGGCCCGCCACCGCCCTTCCGCATCGATCACGCGCGGACGCATCGGCGGGACGTACGGAAACTCGAACTGATCGCCCGGCGGGTTGGGCGACAGGAACGGCGCGAACGCGCCAGCCGCGATCCAGAGGAGGACGAGGGCGGTGCCGACGCGGGTCATGCCGCGTCCCCGAGGCGCGGATCCACCCAGCCGAGCGCGACGTCGGCCGCCAGGGTGCCGGCGGCGAGGAAACAGGACCCGGCGACTGCGCAGCCAGAGACGAGGTGAATGTCGCGCGCGAAGAGCGCCTCGAGCATCAGACGGCCGAGGCCGGGCCAGCTCGTGACGATCTCAACCGCGAACGATCCGCTGAACAGCGTACCGATGATGATCCCGTAGACGCCGAGCACGGGCGCCAGCGAGGCGCGGAAGGAATGCCGCCACAGCAACAGCGAGCGAGGCAGTCCGCGCGCGAGCGCGGCGAGGATGAACGGCTGTCGCAATGTCTCTGAGGTCGCACCCGCCTGCAGCCGCTCCAGCGTGGCGCCGACGGGAAACGCCAGCGCGACCGCCGGGATGACGAGATGCCACGCGGTGCCCATGCCGCCCACGGGAAGCCATCCCGTGCGCGACGCGAGAAGCACCAGCGCGAGCGCGGTCAGGAGCGGCGGCGTCGACAGCGCCACCACCGACGCGCCGCGGACGAGCGCCGGCAGGATCCCGCGCCGCCGGCTCGCCGTCAGCACGCCGAGCGGAATGCCGACGAGCGTGGCGATCGCGAGCGCCGTCGCCGCGAGCAGCGCCGTGTTCGCCGCGCGATCGAGGACCAGCTCGGCGACCGGACGTCCATACACGAATGAGGTGCCGAGGTCGAAGCGGACGAGTCGGCGCATCCAGCGGCCGTAAAACACGTGCAGTGGGCTGTCGAGGTCGAGCTCGGCTCGAATCTGTGCGCGCTGCTGCGGCGTCAGGCCGATGTCCTCGTCCGGACCTCCGGGGGCCACGCGCGCGAGCAGCAGCGCTGCCGAGGAGACGAAAAAGATGAGGAGGAGGGCGAAGGCGAGGCGCCGGGCGATTCGGCGGATGAGCGTCGCGCGCACGTCCGCTAGCTGCCTCCCGGACGAACGGCCAGCACGTCGGCGTTCCAGAGGACGGTGGGCCTGAGCGGAACCGGCGTCGCGTTCATCACGCGGGGGCTCATCGCGACCGTGACGCGCGGCGCCGCGACGTAGATGACCGGGATGTTCTCGGCGAAGATGCGCTGCACGTCTGCATAGATACGCTGGCGCTCGGCGAGATCCGCCGTCGCGACCTGCCGCACCATCAGCTCGTCGATCTGCCGCTCCCAATCGGTGGCCGGCTTCGACTGGCCCATATTCCAGACATGAAAGCCGCCCGAGCTAACCCAGAAGTCGAGGTTGCTCGAGGGATCGGTGCTCGACGACTCCGCGCCGAAGTAGACGGCGTCGTAGTCCTTCGACAGTATGCGTTGAATCACCGCGCCGCGCTCCAGCGCCGTGATGTCCATCGTCACGCCCGTCTTCCGGAGCTGTTCCTGCATCACCGCGACGGTCCGCTCGCGGATCGTGTTGCCGCGGTTCGTGATGATGGAGAAGCGGACGGGCCGTCCGGCCTTGTCCTCGAGCAGGCCGTCGCCGTTCGTGTCCGAGAACCCCAGCGCGGAGAAGCGCGCTCGCGCGGCCGCGGGATCGTACGCGTAGCGCGGCAGATCGGGGACGTACCAGGTCTTGTTCCCCGGCGTCACCGGCCCGAATGCCGGCACGGCGGCGCCGAGATAGACCGTGTTGACGATCGCGTCGCGGTCGATGGCGTGTGAGAGCGCGCGGCGGAAGTCGGTCGCCAGCAGCCAGGCGCGGCGAGGATCGGCCGCCTTCGCCGCCGGATCCAGATTGAACCAGAACATCGGCGGATCGAGGCTGACGCCGGCGTCGGCGAGGCGGAGCCGTCCCTGATCCTGCAGGGCGCGGAGCCTCGCGTAGTCCTCCGGCCGAACGTCGCTGAAGATCATCAGGTCGACCGCGCCGCTCTCGAGCTGGAGGACCTCGGTGTCCATGGTGGCGACGATCTGAAACTCGACGCGATCGAGGTACGGGAGCTGGCGCCCCCGGTCGTCCTTCCGCCAGTACCGCGGATTGCGCGCGAGCGTCAGCGTTCTCCCCGGCAGATAGGACTCGATCACGAACGGGCCGAGCCCCGGCATCTCGGACGCCGGCGTCGTCAGGCCCCAGGCCTCCTTGAACGTCCCGTTGCGCAGCGCCGGCTCGAGCTTGTGCCGTGCCAGGATCGGCAGGTTGTCCAGCACGCGAACGCCCGGCCCGAACGGAGACGGGAAGCGGATGCGGACGGTGGCGGCGTCGGGAGCGGTCACCTCGAGCTGTTTGCCGCCGATCGTGAGCGCGGTGCCGATGGAGCTGTTGGCGGCTTTGGAGTAGACGGCTTCAAACGCAAAGAGCACGTCGGCAGACGTGAACGGCGTTCCGTCCGAGTACGTCAGGCCGGGGCGGAGCGTGAGCGTATAGGTGACCCCGTCGGGCTCTGCGGTCCAGCGCTCTGCCAGCCGCGGCTCTATCGCGTCGGTCGCGCGGTTCACGCGTACGAGCCGCTCGTGGACGAGCTGCGCCAGCAGCTCCTTCGAGTTGTCAGGTTGTCCCAGGTAGCGATTGAATCCGGTCGGCTCGTCGCGCAGAACTGCACGCAGCGTCCCGCCGCGCGTTTCCTCAATCGGCGCGGGATCGACCCGCAGGCTGACGTAGAGTGCGCCGGCACACGCAACGGCGAGCAACGCCGTCAAGACGAACTTGACAGTCCTGGTCAAGGCTTAGCTGACCGGCCAACGCGTTGGCCGGACTCCCGCGGCGTGGTTTCAGGCAGCTTCACTGGGTAGCGCTTACCCGGACTACCCGCGCCCGGCCCGGCAGCCAACATGTTGGCTGATTGTCGTGTGCGGCGTGCAGTCGGGGGTGGGCTCATCGTAGTTCAGTCGAGATCGCGGCGCAAACATCGTGGACCACCGTGTCGCATCGTGACAGCTCGATCTCCGTCGACAGGACAGCATCTCCCGCACAGCCCAGGCGTGGCACGCGTCCTGCCTGTGGCGGCATTACTCGCCTTCCATCCGGAACAACGTAAATGTGCACGGCGGATATTCCTATGGGTTCTTCATCGATTCTGAGCGCGGCACGCCGGGTGGGGCTACCCGCCTTCGCGGCGCTCGTGACGGTCCTTTTCTTTTTCGGCTCGGCGGCGAGTCCAGCATATGCCGGCGGGCACCGGGCGCGACTCTCGAGCGTGCTCACCGAGCAGCTCGGGGCGCCGCAGGCGCAGTTATCGCGAGTCATCGTCCACGGGTCGGCGGAGGAGGTGGAGGCGCTCGCCGCGCGTCACGGCGTGCGGGTCGTGCGCCTGATGGCGAGCGGCGCCGTGCTCGAATTGAGCGGCGACGGGCTCGACAGCGTGAGTCAGGATCCCGAGGTCGATCATCTGTCGGCCGACATGCGGGTCCAGCGCACGATGTCGGTTACGGCGACGACGACCGGCGCCGACCAGGTGTGGGCCGGGCTCGAGTCGCTGGCGGGCGTGAGCGGACGGGGCGTCGGGATCGCGGTCATCGACTCCGGCATCGACCATCATCCCGCGCTGCGTCATCGCATCGTCGCGAGCGTCGATTTCATCACCGGGCGGGGGCCTGGGCGCGACGCGTACGGCCACGGCACCCACGTCGCCGGGATCATTGCAGGGGCGTCCAAAGAGTTCAGCGGCATGGCCCCCGGCGCGCATCTCGTCAACCTGCGCGTGCTGGACGAAGAGGGCGCCGGCTACACGAGCGACGTCGTCGACGCGATCGACTGGGCCATCGTCAACCGGGACAAGTACGGCATTCGCATCATCAATCTATCGCTGGGCCACGGCGTGGTCGAGACCTATCGCGACGATCCGATGTGCGAGGCGGTCGAGCGCGCGGTCGCGGCGAAGATTCTCGTCGTGGCGTCGGCGGGCAACTACGGGAAGCTGCCGGATGGGCGGGCGGTGATTGGCGGGATCACGTCGCCGGGCAACAGCCCCTGGGCGTTGACGGTGGGCGCGCTGAATACGAAGGGGACGGCGGATCGGTCGGACGACGTGATGGCGACCTACAGCTCGCGGGGGCCGACGTATCTGGACGGCATCGTGAAGCCGGACCTGGTGGCGCCGGGCAACAGGATCGTGTCGCTGGGGGCGCCGAGCTCATCGCTGTGGGAGTCGCATCCGGAACAGCAGCGGCCTGGCAATGCGGCGTACATGGAGTTGAGCGGGTCGAGCATGTCGGCGGCAGTCGTTTCGGGCGCGGCGGCGCTGCTCCTGGAAGC
>JBOGJB010000362.1:0-6017 GCA_050745085.1 Vicinamibacterales bacterium | reverse complement strand
ACCTCAAGGCGCTCGGTACCTTCGGCTATCAGACGACGACCCGCCGCAATCCGGTTTACATCCAGTACATGCCGAGAACACTGCGCCACGTGCGGGACAACCTCCGGCGCCAGCGACGTTTCGCGCGGCTGCACGGGATCCTCGCGGCGCACGTCGACGAACTCCGCTAGAATAGGAGTTTGCGCTTCGGCATTTCGACCCACCTGTATCACGACCAGCGCCTCGAGCGGCGGCACCTCGAGGAAGTGGCGGCGTACGGCTTCGAGGCGGTCGAAGTGTTCGCGACCCGGTCGCACATCGACTACTACGACGTCCAGGCGATCGAGTCGCTGGCGGCGTGGCTGGACGCGACCGGCCTGCGCCTGCACGGCATCCACGCCCCGATCACCGACAGGCTCGGCAAAGGTGACGTCTGGGGTCACGCGTACTCGATTGCGTCGACCGATCCGGCGCGTCGCGAGGAAGCGATCCGCGAGGTCAACATCGCGCTCGACATCGTCCGGCGCATCCGATCGGACATCGTGGTCCTCCATCTCGGGGTGCCGGACGCCCAGGGGCCCGCGGCAGGAGACAACAACCTTGAGGCGATGCGCCGCAGCGTCGGGGAGATCGGCGAGCTGACGGCCATCGCCGGAGTGCGGCTGGCGATCGAAGTGATCCCGAACGCGCTCTCGACCCCCGACGCGCTGGTGCAGCTCCTCGAGGAGGATTTCGCCGAGAACCACCTCGGCATCTGCCTCGACTTCGGCCACGCATTCCTGATGGGTGACGTCGTGGACGCCGTCGAGCAGGTCGCGGGGCACGTGGTCTCGACGCACGTGCACGACAACCGCGGCAAGAGCGACGACCATCTCCCGCCGTTCGACGGGGCGATCGACTGGCCCGCGGTGCTCATGGCCGTGCAGAAGGTGGGCTACGACGGGACCCTCGTCTTCGAAGTGGCGAACATCTCCACGCCGCGCGAAGTCCTGGACAGGACCTGCGCGGCCCGGGATCGGTTCGAGCAGATCGTCACCGGCTGGGTCCCGGCGCCGGAACAATAGCATCGTGAGCACCTCCGCACCGTCAGCACCTTGAGCACCCTGAGCACCCTGAGCACCATGAGTACCGTCGTCTACATCGAAGACATCGCGCAGCATGACGGCCAGGCGGTCACGATCCGCGGCTGGCTGCACAACCGCCGCTCGAGCGGAAAAATCCACTTCCTGACCGTCCGCGACGGCAGCGGCTTCATCCAGGCCGTCATCTCAAAGAAGGCCGTGCCGGAGGAAGTCTTCACGCGGGCAGATCACCTGACGCAGGAAACCGCCATCGCCGTCGAGGGCGCCGTGCGCGCCGACTCGCGGGCGCCGGGCGGCTACGAGATCGACGTGACCGGCCTCGACGTCATCGCGCCGTCGCAGGAGTTTCCGATCACGCCCAAGGAGCACGGGGTCGACTACCTGCTCGACCGACGGCACCTGTGGATCCGTTCGCCGCGGCAGCAAGCGATCCTGCGCATCCGGCACGAGGTCATCGACGCCGTCCGGGACTTCTTCAACAGCCACGGCTTCATCCTGGCGGACACACCGATCTTCACGCCGTCGGCGTGCGAGGGCACGACGACGCTGTTTCCGGTGCAATACTTCGAGGACAACACGGCCTACCTGACGCAGAGCGGCCAGCTGTACAACGAGGCCAACGCGATGGCGCTCGGCCGCGTCTACTGTTTCGGGCCGACGTTCCGCGCCGAGAAGTCGAAGACCCGCCGCCATCTCACCGAGTTCTGGATGGTGGAGCCCGAAGTCGCGTACGCGACGCTCGACGATGTCATTGATCTGGGGGAGGCGCTCGTGTGCGCCGTGGTCGCGCGGGTGCTCGACCGGCGTCAGCGCGAGCTGAAAGCGATCGAACGCGACACGACGAAGCTCGAGCGCGTGAAGCCCCCCTTCCCGCGCGTGTCGTACGACGATGCGGTGAAGATCCTGACGGACAAAGGCCAGCCGTTCGAATGGGGCGGCGACTTCGGAGGCACCGACGAGACGCTGCTGTCCGAGCAGTTCGACCGGCCGATCGCCGTGCACCGGTATCCGAGCCAGATCAAGGCGTTCTACATGAAGCCGGATCCGGGGCGCCCAGAGGTGGCGCTGTGCGTCGATTTCCTCGCGCCCGAGGGGTACGGCGAGATCATCGGCGGCGGGCAGCGTCTGGACGACTACGACCTGCTGCTGCAGCGCATCCACGAGCACAAGCTGCCGCAGGAGGCGTTCGAGTGGTACCTCGACTTGCGCCGCTTCGGCAGCGTTCCCCACGGCGGTTTCGGGATGGGCATCGAGCGCGTCGTGAGCTGGATCTGCGGCCTCGAGCATCTGCGCGAGGCGATCCCGTACCCTCGGATGATCTATCGGGTCTATCCGTAAAGGGGCCTCGATGGTAGAATGATGCCATGCGTACTACCATTGATAAGGCGGGCCGGGTGGTGATACCGGCGGGCGTCCGCGAGGAAGCCGGTTTGACGGCCGGGGCCGAGCTCGAGGTCACGCTCGACGAGTGTGGCGTCCGGCTCGAGCGAGTGGCCGAAGGCCCTCGACTTGTCAAGGTCGGCAAACGTCTGGTGGCGCGGCCGCGCGCGAACGCCGATTCGCGGCCGTCCGTCGACATCGCCGCGCTCGTCGAAGAGGAGCGCAGCCGGTGGCCGTAACGGCGTTCTTCGACACGAGCATCCTCGTCGGCGGTCTGATCTATCTCGGTCCCCAGAGCGAGCCGGCGCAATCGCTGCTGCACGCGGTGGCCGAGAAGAAGCTGGCGCGACCGGCGACCGCCTGGCACTGCTGTCTCGAGTTCTTCTCGGTCGCCACGCGGATGCCGCCCGAGTTCAGGGTGACGCCGGGTGACGCGCTGCGCCTGCTGGAAGAGGAAGTGTTCGGCCGAATGGACATTCACGATCTGCCCGAGGCGCAACGTCTGCCGCTGCTGCGCGCCGCCGCGCAGGACCGGATGGCCGGAGGACGGATCTACGACGCGCACATCGCGGACGTCGCGCGCGCCGCCGGCGCCGCGGTGATCGTGACCGACAACCGGCGCCATTTCGTCGCCGCGCTCCGGCACGGAATACGCGTCGTGACGCCGACCGAGGCCATCACGGCGATTCGGAAGAGCAAGCAATCTATCCGGCAATTCCCAATCGACGATTCCCAATGAAGATTGGCCTTCTCTCCCTTGGGTGCCCGAAGAACCTCGTCGACGGCGAGGTGATGCTCGGTCTTGCCGAGCAGGCGGGGCACGAGATCACGGCCGACGCGTCGTCGGCGGACGTGCTCGTCGTAAACACGTGCGCGTTCATCGACTCGGCGAAGCAGGAGTCGGTCGACGCAATTCTCGAGATGGCGCAGCACAGGCGCGACGGCCGCTGCGCGCGGCTCGTCGTTACCGGCTGTCTGGCCGAGCGATACCGGGACGAGCTAAAGAAGGAGATCCCGGAGATCGATGCGGTGCTGGGCACAGGGGAGGTGCCTCAGATCGTTGCAGCGATTCAAGGCAACGCCGTCGCAACCGGCGCGCCGAGCGTCACCGAGGAGCCTTCAGCCCGCGCGAGGCGCCAAGCCGCCGAGCGCGAGCGCGCGGGGGTGGGGCCCCGCGAGCAGGAGGACACGTGGCAGGCCGTGGGGGTGGGGCCCCACGGCAAAGGAAGAAAACAGGCCGGAAGCCCGGTGCGCTTCTTCAGATCTCGACCTCCGACACCTGGTACCCGGCCCCCGGTGCCCACATATATCTACGACGCGGACACTCCCCGTCGCCTCTCGACGCCGAAACACTTTGCCTACGTGAAAGTCGCCGAGGGCTGCGACTATACGTGCTCGTTCTGTATCATCCCGACGCTGCGCGGGTTCTACCGGAGCCGGCCGGCGGAGTCGATCGTCAAGGAGGCACGCGCGCTGGCGGCGCGCGGCGTGAAGGAGCTGATCCTCATCTCGCAGGACACGACGTTCTACGGCATCGACCGCGGCGAGCGGGGCGCGCTCGCCCGCCTGCTGCGCGAGCTGAACGCCGTGGACGACCTCGAGTGGATACGCCTCCTCTACCTCTACCCGACGACGATCACAGGCGAGACGCTCGACGCGATGGCCGAGTGCGACAAAGTGTGCAAGTACATCGACCTCCCGCTGCAACATGCCTCAGCTGAGGTGCTGCGCCGGATGCGACGGCCCGGGAATCGCCGCATGTACGACGCGCTGCTGGGACGCATCCGGGAACGCGTGCCGGCTGTCACGCTCCGGACGACGTTCATCGTCGGCTTCCCGGGCGAAACCGAACGCGAGTTCGACGAGCTGTGCGGCTTCGTCGGCGACACCAGGTTCGATCACGTCGGCGTGTTCACCTACTCACACGAGGAAGGGACGCGGGCGTACTCCGTGCCGGACGATATCCCCGCGCGGACCAAGCGGCAGCGACGGGAACGGCTGATGCGCTTGCAGCGGGAGATCGTGGAGCGGCGGCAGCGCGAGCGCATCGGCCGACGGGTGCGTGTCCTCGTGGACGGCCCCTCGACCGAGCACCCGCTTGTCGTCCAGGGGCGGCTCGACGGCCAGGCGCCCGAGATCGACCCAGTCGTCTATCTCACGGACTGCGACCCCTCGGCGTACCGCCCAGGGCGGCTACTCGAGGCCGAAATCACGGGGGCCGCGGGCTACGATCTCGCCGCCCGTCCGTTGTTGTAACTGCACCCGCGTGCTATAGTTTAGGGTGCGCCTCTAAGGTAGAAACACCGAGTGGGCTCGTGCCCACTTTTTTGTTTTTAGGGGGGCACGGTGGCGCGCGCGGAACTGAAGGCCGTGGCCGAGCGGGTCGCCCGCGGGTACGGACTCGACATCTTCGACGTGCAGATGCGCCGCGAGTCGAGCGGCTGGGTCGTGCGCGTCATCCTCGACCGCCCCGATCCCGGACAGCCGGCGGCGCCTGGCACACACCGGGGGACAGGCCCCCCCGGACCGATCAAAGCAGAGAGCGTGGGGATCGAGGACTGCCAGCGTGTGAGCCAGGACCTGAGTGCGATCTTCGACGTCGAGGAGGAGGCGCTCGGCCTCGCGCTGCCGGGCGGCTACACCCTGGAAGTGTCGTCCCCCGGGCTGGACCGGCCGCTACGGCACGCGGCGGACTTCCGGCGGTTCACGGGACGGCTCGCGAAGATCGTCGTCTCCGAAGCGGTCGCAGGACAGATGCACTTTGAAGGACGGATCGAAGGGCTCGACGGCGACACGGTGCTGCTCGCGCAGGGGCGGCGGACGCACCGCATCCCGCTCGCCCTCGTGCAGCGCGCGCGATTGGAGGTCGAGTTTTAGCCGGGCCCGCAGGGCTCGGCTAACCTCCACCAACTTGTAGCGCGACCCTTTAGGGTCGCGAGAATGAAGCATGGCAACCACAACGAACCCTCTGCAGCAGACGATCGAGGCGCTCGCCAAGGAAAAAGGCATCGATCCGCAGGTCGTCATCACGGCGATCGAGGAAGCGGTCGCGACCGCCTCTCGGAAGTACTACAAGACGAACGAGAACCTGAAGACCCGGTTCAACCTCGACACGGGGCAGATCGAGCTCTTCGCGGTCAAGACCGTCGTAGAGAACGTCGAGAACCCCGCGACCGAGCTGTCGCTGGACGAGGCGCGCGCGATCTACAAGGACTACGGCGACGAGGTCGCCGCCGGCATCGAGATCGGCGACGAGATCGAGTTCCCGAAGCCGACCGACGTGCTCGGCCGCATCGCCGCGCAGACCGCCAAGCAGGTGATCTTCCAGACGGTGCGCGAGGCCGAGCGCGAGAACGTCCACGCGGAGTTCAGCCAGCGCGTCGGCGAGGTCGTCGGCGGCACGGTCAAGCGCTTCGAGAACGGCGACATCATCGTCGAGATGGGACGGGTCGAGTCGGTGCTGCCGCGCAAGGAGCAGTCGCGCGCGGAGAGCTACAACCCCGGCGACCGTCTCCGCGCGGTCATCAAGGGCGTGAACCGGGCCGCCAAGGGTCCCCAGATCGTGCTGTCGCGCAC
>JBOGJB010000361.1:0-2224 GCA_050745085.1 Vicinamibacterales bacterium | reverse complement strand
CGCACCGGGTGCGCAGGCCGACGCCGCCGGCGATCGCGCGCGCGCGCTCGCGGAGCTCGAGACCCTGCTCGCCCACGATCACACCGACGTCGAAGCGCCGCGGAAGCTTCTGACGATGGCGGAAGCGGCCCGGGAGGAACGGCGCCTCGCGCTCGCGAGCGAGCGCGTGGCGATGCTCGATCCGTTCGACGCCGCGCCGCACAGGACGCTCGGGCGGCTGGCGCTCGATCGCAGGGATGCCGACGTCGCGGTGCGCGAGTTCCGCGCGGCGCTCGCCGCCGGGCCGGTGGATCGCGCCGGCGCTCACTGCGACCTCGGGGAGAGCTACTTTCTGGCGGGCCGGACGACGGAGGCCAAGCGGGAGGCCCTGCTGGCGCTCGAAATTGCGCCTACTTTTGAGCGGGCACAGGACTTGCTACTGAAAACTGTTGAGGTGCGGCGATGAGGAAGTCGTCGTTGGCGCCACTGGCGCTGCTTGCCGCCCTCGGGTTGGCCCCCGCCCTTTCACGCTCCCCGTCAGCGGCGCCGGTCCCCGAGACCGCGCAGGCGCAGGATCGCTTCGCCGGGCTGCAATGGACCTTCGCGCGGATCAAGTACGAGGCCCACACGTTGCCTCGGTTTCGCGGCGGTCCGTACGACGAGCCGTGGTCGATCGACTACGACGCCGCCGATCTGAACCTGTCGCGGCGGCTCCGCACGGTGACCGCCATCCAGGTCGGGGATCCCGTCGTCCTGACGATCGAGGATCCGCAGCTCTGGAGCTATCCGTGGCTCTACATCGTCGAGCCGGGGAACCTGCGGTTCAGGGAAGCGGAGGTCAAGATCGTGCGCGACTTTCTTCTGCGCGGAGGCACTCTGACCTTCGACGACTTCCATGGCCCGGTCGAGTGGTCCAACTTCGAGCGCGAGATGAAGCGCGTGTTCCCGGACCGGCCGATCATCGATCTGCCGCCGGATCACCCCGTCTACAACTGCTTCTACAAGATCGATCGGTACCCGCAGACGCCAGGCCTCGGGTCGTTTCTGATGGGACGCACCTGGGAGAAGGGGGGCTTCGTCGCGCGGCTGCGCGCGATCGAAGACGACACGGGGCGCGCGATGGTGCTGATCAACTGGAACACCGACATGGGCGACGGCTGGGAGTGGTCGAACGTGGCCGAGTACCCAGGCTACATCAAATACACGGCCGACGCCTATCGGATGGAGATTAATGAGATCATCTATTCACTGACGCATTAGCGAGTTTCAGGCGCCGGGCGCCTGGCGGCAGGCGCCTCGCGGAGTCGTGGCGAAGTAGCGCAGCCCTTGAGGGCTGGCGGGAGAGGGAGATCGGATGGAGCCGGTATCGGGGGTGGCGACGGCCGACCGCGTCGCCGAGGGACGCGAGCGGATCCTCGCGGAGCTGCGCAAGGTGATCGTCGGCCAGGACGAGGTCATCGAGCAGGTGCTGACCGCACTCTTCACGGGCGGCCACTGCCTGCTGACGGGCGTCCCCGGTCTCGCGAAGACGCTGCTCATCAAGGCGCTCGCCGAGATCCTCGATCTCAGCTTCAAACGGATCCAGTTCACGCCCGACCTGATGCCGGCCGACATCACCGGGACCGAGATTCTCGACGAGGACGGCGGCCACCGCGCGCTGCGCTTCGTCAAGGGGCCGATCTTCGCGTAGATCATCCTCGCCGACGAGATCAACCGCACGCCGCCGAAGACGCAGGCAGCGCTCCTCGAGGCGATGCAGGAGTATCACGTGACCGCCGCCGGACGGACCTATCCGCTCGAGCGGCCGTTCTTCGTGCTCGCGACGCAGAACCCAATCGAGCTCGAAGGCACGTACCCGCTCCCCGAGGCGCAGCTCGATCGCTTCATGTTCAACGTCGTGATGACGTACCTGCCCGAGGACGCCGAGGTCCGCGTCGTCACGGAGACGACCGGCGTTGACGTCACCGCGGTGGACCGCGTGCTCGGCGGGCCGGACATCCTCGAGTTCCAGCGCGTCGTCCGTCAGGTGGTCGTGAGCGACGAGGTCGCGCGCTACGCCGTGCGGCTGGCCGCGGCCTCGCGACCCGGCCAGCCCGGCGCGCCCGACTTCATCGACAAGTACGTCAAGTGGGGCGCCGGCCTGCGTGCTTCGCAGGCGATGATTCTCGGCGGCAAGGCGAGAGCGCTGATTCACGGGCGGCACCACGTGTCGATCAAGGACATCCAGGCGCTGGCCGCTCCGATC
>JBOGJB010000360.1:0-11264 GCA_050745085.1 Vicinamibacterales bacterium | reverse complement strand
CGGAGCAACTGCTCGACCTTGGCGCGCGCCGCTCGCCCACATTCGCGCGCCTGCGTGCCGCCCTCGAAGCCGGCGACGTCATCGTCTACGTGCAGACCGTATCTCACCTGTCTCCAACCCTCGACGGACGGCTCGTCTTCCTCACGACCGCCAACCAGAAGCGTTACCTCCGGATCGACGTCCGCGGCTCGCTGCCGCTGAACGATCTGCTGGCGACGATCGGCCACGAGCTGCAGCACGCGGTGGAGATCGCCGGCGCCGTGGACGTCCGCGATGCCAGGTCGATGGGCAGCTTCTACCAGCGCATCGGTGTCAGCCGCCGGGCGCAAACGAGCTTTGACACCGACGCCGCGCGGGAGGCAGGGTCGCGGGTCAGGTCGGAGCTTCTGGGAGCCTGAGTACGCGTCAGAAGGTTACGCGTCCATCGATCTGCAACCGTGTGAGCCAGCGGTTCGCCGAGCCGGCCGCGGCCTGGAGCGCCTTGGTGAGGATCGCGGCGACGTCGATGTTCACGCGGTTCACGGGCATGTACGAGGCCGCGAGCTGGTGGCCGATGATGTTCGTGCCGGGCATGTCGCTATAGCGAAAGGCCGACAGGACCGCGTCGCGTTCAACCCGCGCGTAGGTGTAACTCGCTCCGGCCGTGCGCGGAGAGGCGGCGCGCCCGATCGTCCCGACCAACCAGATAGCCGAGTCCTCGTCGGTAGCGGCGCGCGTATTGAACGCCCATTCCGCGACCAGCTGGAGCGGATACTGCGCGGCGCCGGTCGCGAGCGTCGCGTGGCCAATCAGATCTACGACATGAAAGTCGGACAGGAAGCCGTTGATGGCCCCGTCGCTTCCCGTCGTGGTCGCGTTCGTGTTCACGGTGATGAGCGGCCCTCGGGCGATCGCGAGGGCAAGCTGGTCGATGTCAGGGAACGCGTAGCTCGCGAGCGACACCTGCAGCTGGTGCGCGCCGAATGGCATGCCGACCTGCGCCTGCTCGGCCCAGAGAAACGCGTCGTTGCCGCCGGTGGTCTCGTTGAGCGGCGACTGCGCGGCAGCGAGCCTGATCGTCCCCTTGCCGATCGTCGTCGCGTACTGTTGATACGTCCCTTCCCAGTTGAGGTCGTCGTCCCACACCAGTTGCGTGCGCGTCACGGGGTAGGCGTACTTGCCGAAGCCGAGCGTCAGCCCGGGCACCGGCTTCGGCGCCCAGGTCGCGAACACCTGGTCGATGTTGATCGGCTTGCGAGACCAGAAGCCCGTGAGCGTCTGGTTGGTGGAGATGATGTCGTTCGCGTCGCCGCTCGCCAGGCGGACGTTGAAACCGACCTGCTCGGTGATGTTCGTTCGCAGACCCAGGCGCAGGCGAAATCGCTGCCGGTGTCGCGTGGCAGTGTCCTCGAGGAAGAAGCCTTCGTACCGCGCGCGGAAGTCGCCGAAGAACGTGATCCGCTCCCACCAGGGCTTCTGCGCTGGCGGCTGGGCGGCTGGCTGGCTGCTTTGGGCGAACGCCAGCGCGGGGCAGATCGTGAAGAGAAAGACGGCGACCGTTCTTTTCATGCGCGGCAGTGTACACGTCATGCCACTTTCTGTTACGCGGACGTTGTATCTTTTACGTACTGTTAACACAAGGGCACTAATGCAGCTGGTGCACCTGTACCCTGGCGCACCTGCCCGCTACACCACTGTCCCAGCTCTGATCGTCGCCGCCTTCGGCACGATGATGATCCCCTCGCGAATGTAGTAATCCTCCTCGTCGGCGTGATCGATCCCCTGCTCGTTGGTGAGCCGCGCGCCGTCGCCGATCCGCGCGTTCTTGTCGACGACGACGCGATCCAGGCCGACGTCGCGGCCGACGCCGAGCGGCTCGCCCACGAGTCGCCCGCCGTCCGGATCCTCGTAGACGTCGGCGCCGAGAAGCACCGACCGGGTGATCGTCGCCTCGGGCCGGGCCATCGTCCGGATGCCGACGACCGACGCTTCAATCGTACAGGACTCCAGGGAGCAGCCGTCGCAGACGATCGCCGAGTCGACCCGGCAGTCGACGAAGCGCGAGCCGGGCAGAAACCGTGGGCGGGTGTAGATGGGGAAGCGCGGGTGAAAGAAGCTGAACGGCGCATCGCGCCGCGTGAGCATGATGTTGGCGTCGTAGAAGGAGGCGATCGTCCCGACGTCCACCCAGAAGCCGCGGAAGAGGTACGCGTGGACGCGGTGGGTCGCGAGCGCCGCCGGGATGATCTCCTTGCCGAAGTCGATCCCCGGCTTCGCGAGGATGTCGAGCAGGACGTCGCGCGAGAACACGTAGAGGCCCATCGACGCGACGAACGGCCTCCCAGAGACAGGCGGGGCGAATGCGGAGCCTGACGGTGCGCTGTGGCCGAGCGCGGCGAGGCGATCCGGTTTCGGCTTCTCCTCGAAGCCGACGATGTGTCCCTCGCGATCGAAGCGGAAGATCCCCATTCCGGTCGCGTCGGCCGGCGTGACCGGCTGCGCGGCGATCGTGATGTCCGCGCCCGTCTCGATGTGCGCGTCAATCATCTCGCAGAAGTCCATCCGGTAGAGATGATCCCCCGCGAGAATCAGATAGTACTCGGCGTCGAGGCCCGCGAAGTGACGCGCCGCCTGGCGGACGGCGTCGGCGGTCCCCTGAAACCAGTCTGCGCTGTCCGGCGTCTGCTCAGCGGCAAGAACCTCGACGAAGCCGCCGGAGAACGCATCGAGGCGGTAGGTTTGAGCCACATGGCGGTTGAGCGACGCCGAGTTGAACTGCGTCAGCACGAAGATCCGCTGCAGCCCGGCGTGCAGGCAGTTGCTGATCGGCACGTCGATCAGGCGGTACTGGCCGCCGATCGGCACCGCCGGTTTCGATCGCAGGTGCGTGAGCGGGAACAGCCGCGTGCCGCGGCCCCCGCCGAGGATGATCGTGAGGACGTCGCGCATTCCCGTCATTGTACTGCCGTATCTATAGGCGGATTCGGCACTTGCCTTAAAACGCTGGCCGCTGTTTACACACTATTTACATCTGCCGGCGAGTGCGATCGAGTACAAAACTCGTCTACTGTCTGTAGGACCTCTCAGCATGGTGTTTCGCATGTTTTCTCGAGAGCTCACACACGCCGGACACGTTCGCCGCTTTGTGGTCAACGAGGCCGGAGCGTCCGGATGGGAAGTGCGGGAAGAACGCGACAGCCGCACCGTGCGTCACGTCTGGTGCAGCGACTGGCACCGCGTCGAGCGCAAGCTGATCGACTTCAATCGCAGGATTGCCGAGCTCGAACGCGAAGGATGGGAAGTGCGTAGCGCAGCCCTTTAGGGCTGGCGCTCACTGAGTCTCCACGAAGCGGTACCCCAACCCAACGACCGTCTCGATCTGACGTCCGGCGGCGCCGAGCTTCGAGCGCAGACGGCCGACGTGCACATCCACCGAGCGCGTCTCGATGGGGTGGTCGTAGCCCCACACGCGCTCGAGCAGACGATCGCGTGAGAGGACGCGATTCTTGTTCCCAACGAGGCAACGCAGCAGCTCGAACTCGCGCCGCGTGAGCCGGATCGCCTGGCCGTCCACCGCGACCGCGACCGCGTCGAAGTCGGCGACGAGGTGCTGGCCGCGATAGATCGCCACGGGCGGCTCGTTGCCGTTGTCGTGCCGCCGGCGGAGCACCGCCCGCACGCGTGCGGCCAGCTCGCGGAGGCTGAACGGCTTGGTGACGTAGTCGTCCGCGCCGAGGTCGAGCCCCGCGACGCGATCCGCCTCGCCCGTGCGCGCCGTGAGCATGATGATCGGCAACCGCGACGTCGCGGGCCGTCCGCGCAGGATGCGGCACACCTCGACCCCGCTCAGCACCGGCAGGTTCAGATCCAGGATGACCAGATCCGGCACGCGCTCGGTGACCGCGCGCAGCGCCGCGTCGCCGGTGCCGACCACGTCCACCTCGGCGTCACCGCCACGCTCGAGCGCGTGCTTGATGAGGCCCGCGATGTCCATCTCGTCTTCGACGACGAGGACACGGGGCGGCGTCGCAACGGTCATGGATGAGGGAACCATATCGCGGAGGGATTTCCGCGGTATGTCCGGCAGGTTAAGTGGAGGTTAACAGCGACCATGGAGTTAGGAGGGTCGGGAGATCACGGAGACAGTGATCAACACGGAGGGAGATCACGGAAACGGTACTCAAGCAAGTACGAAGTACGAAGGACGAAGGCTGAAGTGAAGTTCGAGCCTCTTTTCGAGCTTCGAACTTCGAGCTTCCTACTTGAGTTTGGTTTCCGTGTTCCCCGTGTCTCCGTGCTCGTCATTCTCCGTGTCCGCCCCTCTCGGTGAGGCTCCGACCTCAGAACACGAAGCGGGCGCCGAACTGCATGACCCTTGGGCCGCCGACCGAATCCGTGATCTTTCCGAAGTCGGTGCCTGAGTCGCCGATGACGTTGTTCGGCGTAGCGTAGTTCACCCAGTCGAACACGTTGAAGACGTCCCAGCGGAGCTCGAGCGTTCGTGCGCCGAGGTTGAACGTCTTGGCGATCATCAGGTCCAGCCGCTTCTGATACTTGGACCGGAGCACGTTACGACCGAGGTTGCCGAATCCCAGATTGTCGGGATAGCCGCCTGCGAGCGTCTGTGGCGAGCAAAGGACCGACGCGTTGAACGCCTGCTCCGTCGGATCGGGTCCTTCCTGGCTCAGTTCATCGAGCGTGCCGCAGAGGCTGGGACGCCCGAACCCGAGCCGATACAGGCCACCCGAGCCGAGGCGCAGGCTGGTGTAATTGGCTGCGGTAGAGGTCTCGGGCTCCGCGGTGACGATCGAGTACGGAACCCCGGACTGCACCTGCCCGTATCCCGACAGCCTGAAGCCCGCGGGAAGAGTCCAGACGAAGCTGCCGGCGAAGCGGTGCGTCCTGTCGAAGTCCGACAGTGCATAGTTGCTATCCGGATTGCGGTTGTCACCCTGAATCACGAACCCCGTGTTGGGGACGTCGGGCTTCCCTCCGCCCGAGGTACTGCCGGGATCCACCGAGTTCTCATCCTTCGATCGCGACAGCGTGTAGGCGGCATTGATCTGGAAGTTGTTCGACAGCCGCTTGGTCACCGCGGCCTGCAGGGCGTTGTAAAGCGAGCGCCCTTTCGACTGCAGCAGCACGGCCTCGGGAATGTTGAAGCCGAGAATGGGCGCGCGCGCCTCGAAGCCGATTACGTTTCCCGACGCATTGGCCAGGTTGTAGTCGAGCCTGCCGCCCAGCGAAGGATTGTTGAACCCAAAGGCTCTGCCGACACCGCGCGCTCTGGCGGTCGTGCCGGCGTTGAGCGGCCCGTTGGGGCTTCCGGCCGCCGCGTACGCCGCGTTGAACCGCTCGAAGATATAGTCCGGCGTAGCGGGGTCATTCAGGTCGTAGCCCTGGTTGAACGCGACCGCCTGCAGCAGGTCCGAGCCCTTGCCGCCGATGTAACGTGCCTCGACCACCCATGTGTCTCCGAACTCGCGCTGGAACCCAATGTTGTACTGCTGGTAGTACGGCGTTTTCAGGTCCCGGTCGATCGCTCGGAACTCGAACGTCTCCGCGATGTTGCCGCGGAAGGGCTGTCCGGTCGCCGGATCGGTCGGGTTGACCGTGCCATCGGCGCCCCTCGTGACCGGCGTGCCGTCGCGGATCTGGTAGACGCCGGTGGCGCCGCCCGTCCTCACGATCCGGTTCGGCAGATACCCGGCGAAGGGGTAGTTCGGATCCTGCTGAGAGAAGGCCGAGGTGAACGGTACACCGCGGTCCGGGAAGGTCACCTCGACCTCCCGGAGGAAGGGATAGTTGCTGAAGACGGTGTTGATGAACGCGGCAGACGGGCGGTCGTAGTAGATGCCGTAGCCGCCGCGGATCACGAGCTTGCCGTCTTCAGCCGGCGTCCACGCGAATCCCACCCGCGGCGCGATGTTGTTCCAGTCCTGTCCGTTGAGGGTGTGCCGGTTGTCCGCCCTGGTCGTGAGCGCGAGCGTTTCGTCGATCGCGGCGAAGCCCGTCGTCTGGACGTTGTTCGGCACGATGAACCCCGCCGTCGGGTTCTCAGTGTTGCTGATGGCGGCGAAATCAACGTTGCCGATCCGTCCGTCCTTCTCCCAGGGCAACCCGAAGAACTCGTAGCGCACGCCCAGGTTCAGCGTCAGCCTGGGCGAGAGCTTCCAATCGTCGGCCATGAAGACGTTGAAGTCCTGGAACCGGAAGCGCTTGCTGGTGATGCCGAACTGCGTGTCCCCCTCGCGCGCCAGGCCGCGCAGGAACATCGTGAAGTTCTCGAACTTCTCGAACTCCGTCGCCTGCTCCTCCGGCAGGCTCGTGTCGAACATGTTGTACTTATATTCGCCGCCGAACCGCATCGTGTGCGACCCGCGCGTCCAGGTCATCGTCTGTCCGATGCTGTAGATCCACTGCTCGCGCTGGTTGAACGAGTCGTTGGGCCCGCCGAACGAAAACCGCTCGAGAATCGTCCCGGGGTTGCCGACGTAGTGTCCGAGCCGCAGGGTCGCGTTGCTATCGTCGAAGAAGGTAGCTGGATTCGGCACGCCGATCGACGCGTTGGTGATCCCCAGGAACGGGTCGTCCAGCTGGCGATTGTTGTCCAGGAAGAAGACGCCAAGCCGCGACTCGCCGATCATGGACGCCGACCAGATCTGGGTGTCGGAGAGTGCGAAGACGCGCGCCCGATCGGCACGGCGAAGCGTGAACGGAGACACGAGGCTGCTCGGATCCGGGAACGAGTCGAGCGCCGGGAAGTCCGAGTAGAACAGCGTGCCGCTCAAGCGGTTGTTGTTGGAAAGCTGCGCGTCGATCTTGAGGTTGATCTGATCCTGCTGGTACTCCGACGGCTGGACGTTCCGCTGTCGCATCCACGGATTCCCCCCAACCGACAACGTCGCGCCAGAACCCGCGTTGGCATCGCGAAGGGGCAGGCCGTTGCTGCCCACAATGAGCGTCGCATTGCTGGCCGGTGCGGGTATGAGATAGTCCCCGGTGACGGGATTCCGCAGGTTAAGCAGCGCGACCGCGACGTCCGAGATGCAGGCTCGGTCGGTCGGCGAGGAGCACTGGGCCTTCGGAATCGACGTAACGATAATCGGGTTGACCGCCCTGAATGCGTCGAGAATGTTCTGTTTCGAGGTCCGGTCGGTGATGAGGCTCAGCGCCTGCGGCAGGACGGTGATGCTGCTGGCAGTCGGCACGAACCCGGTTTCCGCCTGGCTGCGCTGGTAGCCGCCGAAGAAGAACACCTTGTTCCTCCGAATCGGTCCGCCGACGACGAAGCCGCCCTCGTTGCGTCGAGCCTTCGGCTTCTCGACCCCGTCCTTCTCGAAGAAGAAATCGTTCGTGTTCAAAGCCTCGTGCTGGCCCGAGTAGTACAGCGATCCGCGGTACGCGTTCGTTCCACTCTTGGTGACGAGCTGGAAGTTGCCGCCGCCCGAGCGGCCGGTGGAAGCATCGTACAGGCTGGTCTGGAGCTTGACCTCCTGCAGCGTCTCCGCGGCCGGCGAGATGTTGTCGTTGAGCGAGCCCTCGTTGTTCGTGACGTTGGTGACGTCGATGCCGTTGAAGAACAGGCTCGTGCTCGTGGTTCGCGTGCCGTTGACCGATGGCGAGATGTTGCCCGTGCCGTTGACCAGGATGGGCGGCAGATCCGAGCTGACGCCGGCTTCGGCCGAGAGGAGATGAGTGAAGCTGCCCGTCCCGGTCGGGATCACTTCGAGATCCTCTGACGAGAGCTGGCGGTAGGTCGTCGGGGAATTGTGCTCCACCAGCTGGGTGCCGCCGCTCACCGTGATGACTTCCGACACGCCGCCGACTTCCAGGGACGCCGCCACGCTCCGGCTGACGGCCGCCTCGACGTCCACGTTGTCCTTCAGGAGTTTCTTGAACCCGTCGAGCTCGAACGAAACGCTGTAACGTCCGACGGGGAGCACCTGCACCGACCATGCGCCTTCGCCGTCGGTCGTCGCGCTCCGGGTGAGTCCGGTGCCGAGGTTGAGCACCGTGACGGTCACGCCGGGCAACACCGCGCCGCTCGAGTCCTTCACGACGCCCGACAGCGAGCCCGTGGCACTGGCCTGGCCAAAAAGGGGCGAGGGTGTCGCCAACGCCAGTACGCCCGCCATCGCGACGAGCGTCCCCAAACACCTGCTCTTCAGTCTCATGGTCTCCTCAGGCTGACTCGGACGCCCGATGACGTCCGAAACCCTCTCACCGTACGTGGCGAGGGTGATCGGGTTGCGACAGGGCGGTTACATTCGCGTTAATTCCCGGCGCGCGCCATGTCCTTGCGCAGGCGCGCCGGGGGCGTCACATGTGTGACGAATCAGTCTCTATCGTGTAAAGTGCTGTCGCCGGTTCGGTCGGCGCGCCCGGAGGAGGGTGGCTTGGCTCGATTCAGTCTGATCCCGCGGGAAGAGAAGTTCTACGCCGAGTTTGAGGCGCTCGCGACCGAGGTGCGGCGCGGGGCCGGTCTGCTCGAGCAGATGCTCGCGCCCGACCACCCGGTGTGGGAGAAGGCGAAGGAGATCCATGACATCGAGCACCAATGCGACCTCATCACCCATAAGATCATCGAGAGGCTGAACCGCACGTTCGTGACGCCGATCGACCGCGAGGACATCCACGGCCTCGCGCACTCGCTCGACGACGTGATGGATGCGATCGACGCGTGCGCCTCGATCGTCAGCCTGTATCGCATCGACCGGGTACGGCCAGGGGCGCGCGAGCTGGCGGCCATCCTCGCACAGGCGGCCGATCGGCTCGTGGCGGCGATGCAGGAGCTGGAGGCGCTGAAAGCGCTGGTGCCGATTGCCGCCGAGCTGACGCGGCTCGAGAAGGAATCGGATCGGGCGTACCAGCAGGCGATCGTCCAGCTCTTCGCCGCCGAGAGCGACCCGATCGAGATCATCAAGTGGAAGGAGATGTTCGAGTTCCTCGAAGCGGCGACCGATCGATGTGAGGACGTGGCGAACGTCCTCGAAGCGGTCGTCGTCAAGCACGCCTAGCCGGCGCGCCGTCATGCCGGACATCTCGCTCGGCCTTCTCGTCGTCCTGCTGCTGATCCTCGGCGCCGAATTCGTCAACGGCTGGACCGACGCCCCCAACGCGATCGCCACCGTGGTGTCGACGCGGTCGCTGTCCCCGCTCCAGGCGGTTCTGATGGCGGCGGTGCTGAACCTCGCGGGTGTCCTCTCGGGCACCGCGGTGGCCGCGACGATCGGCAAGGACATCATCGACCCCAACGTCGTCGATCTGACGACCGTCGGCGGCGCGATGGTCGGCATCATCATCTGGTCCACCGTCGCGGCCATCTACGGGATCCCGACGAGCGAAAGTCACGCGCTCGTGGCCGGCCTCGCCGGGGCGGGTCTCGCGACCGCGGGCCCGGAGGCCCTCGTGGCCGAAGGTTGGAGAAAGGTCGGGCTGGGGCTCCTCTTTTCGACGTTCCTCGGTTTCGGGGGCGGGCTGCTGATCATGACCGCCGTGTACTGGATCTTTCGCCGCGCGGTGCCCGGCCGCACGCGCCGCACGTTCCGTTTTCTGCAGATTCTCTCGTCCGGCTTCATGGCGTTCAGCCACGGGTCGAACGACGGCCAGAAGTTCATGGGGGCGTTCACGCTCGCGCTGGTGTTGAGCGGCCATCTGGGCGCGTTCGCGATTCCGAAATGGGTCATCTTTCTGTGCGCCGGCGTCATGGCTCTCGGCACGATGACCGGTGGATGGCGGATCATCCGGACGCTCGGGATGAGGATCACGAAGCTCGAAACCCATCAGGGCTTCGCCGCGGAGATGGCGGCGGCCAGCACGATCGAGCTGGCGTCACGGCTTGGGATCCCGCTCAGCACGACGCACACGATCTCGACGGCGATCATGGGAGTTGGCGCCACGCGTGGCTTATCGTTCGTGCGGTGGGGCGTGACGCGGGAGCTGGTGACCGCCTGGATCCTGACGTTCCCAATCTGCGCGGCGATCAGCTGGATCGTGGTGAAGCTGATGCGGGCGCTTTTCTAGGTGCTCACGGGGCGTGAGCGCCCTGAGCGCCCCGCGCACTGCGAGCCGCGCGGTTGGGCAGCGTGACGGTGAAGACGGCGCCGCCGTCCTCGCGGTTCGCCACCTCGACCTTCCCGCCGTGCAGGCCGACCAGATGTTTCACGATCGCGAGGCCGAGGCCGGTTCCGCCCTCCTCCGCGCCGCGCGCGCGGGCCTTGTCCACGCGGTAGAAGCGCTCGAACACGCGCTGGCGATCGTTCTGCGGAATGCCCAGACCCGAATCGGACACCGTCAGCCGGACCGCGTCGCCCTTCGCCTCCGCCGACAACTGGATCGCCGTGCCGTCCGGCGTGTGGTGCACCGCGTTCTCGACCAGGTTGCGGACCACGTCGTGCAGCTTGGCGGGATCCGCGCGCACGGCTTCCGCCCCCGGGTCGACGCGGGTCGTCACGCGATGGCCGCGGCGCTCGATGAGCGGCGCGAGATCCGCCTGGACGTCGGCGAAGAGCGGGCCGACCGCGCAGTCGGCGAGGTCGAGCGTCTCCTGGCCGGCGTCGAGCCGCGCAAGCCGGAGCAGGTCGCGGACCAGCCGCTCCATCCGCGCGGCATGACGCTGGATGACTTCGAGGAACTTCCGTCCGGGATCGTCGCCGGGCGCGTCGTCCAGCAGCGCCTCGACGTAGCCGCGGATCGCCGTCAGCGGCGTGCGCAGCTCGTGCGAGACGTTGGCGACGAAATCGCGGCGGATGCGGTCGGCGCGCTTGAGATCGGTGACGTCGTACAGTACGAGGACCGCGCCCGGCTGGCCCGGCGCCTTTGCGAGCGAGACGGGCGCCGCGCGCGCGATGAACGTGCGGTCGGGATCGCGGTTGAGGATGATTTCGACGCCGGCGGCGGCGTGGCCGTCGAGCGCAGCGCCGATCTGCGACGCCACGCCCGGATGGCGGACGATCTCGAGGTAGTGGCGGCCCGTATCCTGTGCGGCCAGCCCCAGCATGTCTCGCGCCGCATTGTTGGCGAGTTGTAGCCGTCCCGCTGCGTCGACGACGAGCACGCCCTCGATCATGCCCGACAGAATGGCGCGCATGAGCGCCCGGTCGCGCGCCAGCTCGTCGAGCCGGCTGCCGAGCTCCTGTACGGAGTGATCGAGGACGCGCGCAACGGTCGCGATCTCGTCGCGCCCGTAGTCGCCGCTCGGCCGGGACAGATCGCCGGCCGCGTATCGGCGGGCGACGGCGCTGATCGCGTCGACACGCCGCGCGAGCAGCGCAGACATGACC
>JBOGJB010000359.1:0-7328 GCA_050745085.1 Vicinamibacterales bacterium | reverse complement strand
CCGACGAGGTCTACACCGCCGGCATCGTCGTCGTGTCGTGCGGCGCGATCAACTCTGCCGCGGTGCTCCTGCGCTCGGCGAGCGACACGCATCCCAACGGCCTCGCCAACGGCTCCGACGTCGTCGGCCGCCACTACATGGGGCACGTCAACTCGGTGCTGATGGCCATCTCGAAGTGCCCGAACCCGACGGTGTTTCAGAAGACGCTCGCGGTCAACGACTTCTACCTCGGGTCGCGCGACTGGAACTATCCGATGGGGCACATCTCCTTCGTAGGGAAGCTCGACGCCGATACGCTGCGGGCTGGCGCGCCTGCCATCGCTCCCGGCTGGTCGCTCGAGCTGATGGCCCGGCACTCGCTGGACTTCTGGATGACCTCAGAGGACTTGCCCGACCCGAATAACCGCGTGACGCTCGATCGCGACGGCAACATTATCCTGTCGTACACGCCGAACAACCTCGAGGGTCACAAGCGGCTCACGAAGACGCTCGAGGGGCTGATGCAGCAGCAGACGAAGTGCTCCCTCCACGGACACGACTGCCACGAAGGCATCTTCGCGCGCAACCTGTTCCTAGGTCAGGGGATTCCGCTGGCGGGCGTGGCGCATCAGAACGGGACGATTCGCTTCGGGCGCGATCCGAAGGCGTCGGCCCTCGATCCCAACTGCAAGGCGCACGAGCTGGACAACCTCTACGTCGTCGACGGGAGCTTCTTCCCGTCGAGCGGCGCGGTCAATCCTGCGCTCACGATCATGGCCAACGCGCTGCGCGTGGGCGATCACCTGCTCGAGCGGCTTGGCGCCAGCGCGTCGAGCGCCGTCGAGGGGACGGGACCGACGAGCCAGGCACTGGCGCGCGGGTGACGCGGGAAGGAGCATGCGCATGACGCGCTTTCCGCGACCCTTTGCGCTGATCGTCGCCCTCTGGCTGTCCGCAGACGGCTCGGGGCCTGTCGCCGCGTGGTTCCCGCCCGACGCCGGCGTTCCGGGCGGTGTGACTGCGGTCGATGCCGCCGGCATGGTCGTCGAGGACATGGACCGTTCGGTTGCGTTCTTCACTGACGTGCTGTCGTTCGAGAAGGTCTCGGACGTCGAAGTGACCGGCAGCGATTACGAACGACTAGAAGGCGTGTTCGGCCTTCGGCTGCGCGTCGTTCGCATGAGGCTGGGCGAAGAGTTCCTGGATCTCATGGACTTCGTCGCGCCGGAGGGTCGCCCGGTTCCACCCGATTCGCGCAGCAACGATCGCTGGTTCCAGCACGTGGCCATCATCGTGAGCGACATGGATCGCGCGTATGCCCGGTTGCGGGAGCGCAGGGTGCGGCACGCATCGACCGGTCCTCAGCGGCTTCCTGACTGGAACACCAAGGCCGGCGGCATCGAAGCGTTCTATTTCAAGGATCCGGATGGCCACGCCCTGGAGATTCTCGCGTTCCCGCCCGACAAGGGAGCGCCCAAATGGCGCAAGCCGACCGACCGGCTGTTCCTCGGGATCGATCACACGGCCATCGTCGTCGGCGACACCGAGGCGAGTCTGCGCTTCTACCGCGACGGGCTGGGGTTGACGGTCGCCGGCGAGAGCGAAAACTACGGCATCGAGCAGGAGCGGCTCAACAATGTGTTCGGCGCACGCCTGCGCATCACCGGCCTGCGGGCCGCGGCCGGGCCCGGCATCGAGTTCCTGGACTACCTGGCGCCGCGC
This sequence comes from Vicinamibacterales bacterium, assembly GCA_050745085.1. Classification (GTDB taxonomy): domain Bacteria; phylum Acidobacteriota; class Vicinamibacteria; order Vicinamibacterales; family 2-12-FULL-66-21; genus DATAEE01. The sequence goes on along the minus strand of JBOGJB010000359.1, from coordinate 5,627 downwards.
GACGGCCGGCCGACGCCGGTCGACGCACGGCCGAACGACCTCATCGGGTGGCAGACGCGGTTGCTGACCGGCCGGGCCGAGGCCACGACCCGGCGGCTGCTCGCCGGCACGTTCGCGTTCGTGTCGCCTGGTGTCATTGCGCTCGCCGACTCGCGCATCGGCTTCCGCAGAGGCGCGCTGCTGCGCGATCCGGACGGGCACGCCGTCATGCTGGCCGAACACTGACGAGGGATACGAAGATGATCGTGACAGCCGAAGCCAAGCGACTCGAGGAAGCGCGCGAGCGCGCCGCGCACTGGAAGCGCTGGGGCCCCTACCTCAGCGAGCGCGCCTGGGGAACGGTCCGCGAGGATTACAGCCCGTACGGAAACGCGTGGGAGTACCTGCCGCACGATCAGGCACGCTCGAGGGCCTACCGCTGGAACGAGGACGGCCTGGCCGGCGTCTGCGATCGTCACCAAAAGATCTGCTTCGCGCTCTCGCTGTGGAACGAGCGCGATCCGATCCTCAAAGAGCGCATGTTCGGGCTGACCGGGAATGAAGGCAACCACGGCGAGGACGTGAAGGAGTACTACTTCTACCTCGACAGCACTCCCACGCACTCGTACATGAAGTATCTCTACAAATACCCTCAGGCGGCGTTTCCGTACGCGCAGCTCGTCGAGGAGAACCGCCGGCGCGGCAAAGACTCGAAGGAGTTCGAGCTGATCGACACCGGCGTCTTCGACGCCGACCGCTACTTCGACGTGCAGGTCGAGTACGCGAAGGCCACGCCGGAAGACCTGCTCGTCCGCATCACCATCTTCAACCGCGGGCCCGAAGCGGCGCGCCTCCACGTGCTGCCCACGCTGTGGTTCCGCAATACGTGGTCCTGGGGCAGGAACCCGCCCCGGCCCCTCCTGAGGCGCGCCGCGGTCGGCGGGGCCGTCGTGGAAGCAAGCGAGCCAGGCTACGGGATGCGCTGGCTGTCGTGCGACGGCGCGCCGGACCTCCTCTTCACCGAGAACGAGACTAACCACCGCCGGCTGTTCGGCTACGACGCCGGCGCCAGGTACGTCAAGGACGGCATCAACGACTACATCGTTCACGGCGCTCGCGACGCGGTCAACCCCGAGCAGCTCGGGACCAAGGTGGCTGCCCACTACCCGGTGGACATCGAGGGCGGCGGCTCGGTCACGCTGCGCTTGCGCCTGAGCGACGTGGCGCCGGTCGAGCGCGGCGTCGGCGACGATTTCGATCAGGTGTTCGCCGCGCGCCGGCGCGAGGCGGACGAGTTCTACGCCACGGTCATTCCGGGCGATCTGACTCCCGATGCCCGGAACGTGATGCGCCAATCGCTCGGCGGGCTGCTCTGGTCGAAGCAGTTCTATCACTTCGTCGTCAAGGACTGGCTCGAGGGCGACCCGGGGCTCCCACAGCCGCCGGCGGAACGGCGGGGCGGTCGCAATCACGAATGGCCGCAGCTCTACAACGCCGACGTCATCTCGATGCCCGACAAGTGGGAGTATCCGTGGTACGCCGCCTGGGATCTCGCCTTTCACTGCGTGCCGCTCGCGCTGGTCGACTCCGACTTCGCCAAAGAGCAGCTCACGCTGCTGCTGCGCGAGTGGTACATGCACCCGAACGGTCAGCTTCCAGCCTACGAGTGGGCCTTCAGCGACGTGAATCCGCCCGTCCATGCGTGGGCCGCCTGGCGGGTCTACAAGATCGAGCAGAAGCGACGCGGCAAAGGCGACCTGAAGTTCCTGGCGCGCATCTTCCAGAAGCTCCTCCTGAATTTCACCTGGTGGGTGAACCGCAAGGATGCCGAGGGCATGAACATCTTTCAGGGCGGGTTCCTCGGCCTGGACAACATCGGCGTCTTCGATCGAAGCGCGCCGCTGCCGACCGGCGGCCACCTCGAGCAGTCCGACGGCACGAGCTGGATGGCCATGTACACGCTGAATCTGCTGGCGATCGCGATGGAGCTCGCCAGACACGACTCGGCGTACGAGGACGTGGCCAGCAAGTTCTGGGAGCACTTTCTCTACATCGCTCACGCGATGACCAACCGTGGCAGCGACGGCATCGATCTATGGGACGAGCAGGACGGTTTTTTCTACGACGTGCTCCATCTGCCCGACGGCACGCGCTATCCACTGAAGGTTCGGTCGATGGTCGGGCTCATTCCGCTCTTCGCGGTCGAGACGCTCGAGCCGGAGCTGCTGGGTCGCCTTCCGGGATTCCGGCGCCGGCTGGAATGGTTCATCGAGCATCGCCCCGACCTCACGCGCAACGTCGCCTGCATGCGGACAGCCGGCATGGCCGAACGCCGGCTGCTGTCGATCGTCACCGCCGATCAGTTGCGTTCGGTGCTTCGCGTCATGCTCGATGAGAACGAGTTCCTGTCACCCCACGGCATTCGGGCTCTCTCGCTGGTTCACAGAGATCGACCCTATTGCCTGACGGTGAATGGGCACGAGCACTGCGTCGACTACGAGCCGGCCGAGTCCTCCACGGGGCTCTTCGGCGGGAACTCGAACTGGCGAGGACCCATCTGGTTTCCGGTCAACTACCTGATCATCGAGTCGCTGCAGAAGTTCCACCGTTACCTCGGTCCCGAGTTCAAGGTCGAGTGTCCGACCGGGTCTGGCCAGATGATGACGCTCTGGGAGGTTGCAGCCGAGCTCTCGCGGCGCCTGTCGCGCATCTTCCTTCGCGGGCCGGACGGCCGCCGCCCTGTCTACGGCGCGGTCGAGAAGTTCCAGCGGGATCCGCACTGGCGGGACCTGATCCTGTTTCACGAGTACTTCAACGGCGACGACGGCTCCGCCGTTGGTGCCAGCCACCAGACCGGATGGACGGGCCTCGTGGCCAAGCTGCTGCAGCAGAGCGGAGAGATGCAGCCGTCGAAAGCCCGACATGAGCGGCGCCTGGTGAGCGTCGCCAACTGAAGGAAGTTACCTGAAGGAGTACAAAGTTATGCCTGTCGCGCAAGAGAAGTCAGCCCTCGGCGGCACGACCGCGCCGGCCGCCGGGACGATGAAGGCGATCGCGGTCCTGCCGGGCCGCCCCAACAGCGTTCACCTCGCGCAGTTGCCCATCCCACGAGTCGACGACGTCCCGAATGGCCGGGGCGTGCTCGTGAAGGTCCTTCGAGTCGGCGTCGACGGCACGGACCGCGAGATCAACGCCGCCGAGTATGGAGCCGCGCCGGAGGGCTATTCGTTCCTGGTCATCGGACACGAGGGATTCGGCCAGGTCGTGGGCGTGGGACCCGGTGTCACTGAAGTCGAGCCGGGGGATTACGTCGTCGCGACGGTGCGCCGGCCCGGCTCGAGCATCTACGATCTCATCGGCACCAACGACATGACGACCGACGACACCTATTTCGAGCGTGGCATCAACCTGCGTCATGGGTATCTGACGGAGTACTACGTGGACGATGTCGAATTCATCGTCAAGGTGCCACAAGGATTGAAGGAGGTCGCGGTCCTGCTCGAGCCGACGACGGTCGTCGAAAAAGGGATCGCGCAGGCGTACGAGATCCAGCGCCGGCTGCGTGTGTGGCGGCCGCGGAAGGCGGCGGTCCTGGGCGCGGGCACGATCGGCCTGCTCGCGACCCTGGTCTTGAGGCTTCGCGGCCTCGACGTGACGGTCTTCGGCCGGACTCCCAGGCCGTACCTGAACTCCGATCTGATCGAGGCGCTCGGCGCTCGCTACGAGACCACCCAGGACCTCCCCGTCCTCGATGGCGCGAAGAAGCACGGGCCGTTCGACATCATCTTCGAGGCCACGGGCTTTGCGCCGATCGTCTTCGAGAGCATGCAGGCGCTGGGGAAGAACGGCGTCCTGATCCTGTCGAGCGTCACCGGCGGTGACCACCGGGTCGAGGTGCCGGCCGACAAGATCAATCTCGATTTCGTGCTGGGCAACAAGGTGATGGTCGGGACCGTCAACGCCAATCGCGAGTACTTCGAGATGGGCGTGAAGGACATGGCGCAGGCCGAAGCGGCCTATCCTGGGTGGTTCGCCCGGCTGCTCACCCATCCGGTCCGAGGATTGGAGAACTACCGCGAGCTTATCGACACCCTGACGACGGCTAAGGGCGCAATCAAGGTGTATTGCGAGGTCTGAAGCAGGAGGCAGGAGGCAGGAGGCAGGAGGCAGGAGGCAGGAGGTTGGAGGCAGGAGATAGACGAGCATGGATGAAAAGGGTTTGCTCCCCCTCGCGGTGCGGGTGCGGAGCGAGTATCTGGAAATGCCGGGGTTGCGCCTGACGACGGCTCAGGCTGGGCGGCTGCTCGGCCTCGATTCAGCCGTCTGCGCGCGGCTGTTCGCGCATCTGGTGTCGAGCGGGTTCCTGCGGATCGGCCGCGACGGTCACTACGTGCGCGCCGACGCCGCCTGATCATGCCCGGCATCTTCGTGCCGCGATCGCTCAGACGCGCCTACGCGCGTCTCGCCGGAGACGGTTCCGGCGCGCCCTTTCCTGAGCGCGCGCTCGCGGCGCTCGAGATCTCTCTTCGGATCGATGGAGCAGGGCTCGCCGGGATTCCGGCCGCCGGCCCACTGATTGTTGTTGCCAATCATCCGTTCGGCGCCGCCGACGGCCTCGCCGTCCTCGCCATGCTCGAGCGCGTGCGTCCCGACGTGCGCGTCGTCGGAAACGCATGGCTGGCGAAGGTCCCCGAGCTGGCCGGTCGATGCGTTCGGGTCGATCCGGACGCGCGCCGACACTCGGTCGGGGCTAACGCGAGCGCGCTCCGCGAAACGCTTCGGTGGCTGCGCGGTGGTGGCTGCCTGGTGATCTTTCCAGCCGGCGAAGTCGCGCATCGGCTCGCGGGTCCTGGCGTTGCCGTTGACAGCGCGTGGCGAATGACGCCGGTCGTTCTGGCCGGGAGAAGCTCAGCGACGATCCTCCCCGTGTTCGTGCGAGGCGCCAACAGCCGCGTGTTCCGGCTGGCCGGCCGACTGCATCCAGCGCTGCGCACGATACTGCTCGCGGCCGAGCTGGCCCGCCTGCGCGGGGCGTGCATCAGGCTGGCCATTGGCGCCGCGATCCCCCATGCGGAGCTGTCGCGCATCGAGGGCGTCGGGGCGCGTCTGTCCTACGTCCGCGCTCGTACGTTCCTGCTCGCGAACGACCCAGCCGGCGATCCGCCCGCGGCGGCGCCGGCCGCTTCGGCACCCGCCGACATCGCGCCCGCCGGTCCGTCCGAGGCCGTTGCCGCGGAAGTTGCGGCGCTCGCTCCCGAGCGCCTGCTGCTGGAGAGCGGCGACCTCAGGGTCTTCTGTGCATCGGCCATCGAGATGCCGGCCGCCCTCCACGAGATCGGGCGGCTGCGCGAGATTGCGTTCCGCGCGGCCGGCGAAGGAAGCGGTCTCCCGCGGGACCTTGATCATTTCGATCTCTACTACCGGCATCTGTTTGTCTGGAATGCCCGCGATGAGCGGATCGTGGGCGCATATCGCGTCGGCGCAACCGACGAGATCCTGGCGCGCATCGGCCCCAACGGCTTGTACACGCGAACGCTGTTTCAGTACGACGAGCGGCTGCTCGATCGTCTCGGGCCGGCGCTCGAGCTGGGACGCGCGTTCGTCCGCATCGAGTGCCAGCGCGATTTCAGCCCGCTGGTGCTGCTCTG
>JBOGJB010000358.1:0-3834 GCA_050745085.1 Vicinamibacterales bacterium | reverse complement strand
GGCCAGGCTCGCCGAAGCGGAGCGAAGGCGGCACCCCCAGCGCCTGCCACGATTCTTCCTGCTCGCGGGGCCCCACCCCCGCTCGCGCGCGCTCGGCGGCTTCGCGCCTCGCGCTGGCTGAAGGCTCCTCGGTCACGCTCGGCGCGCTGATTCGTGCGCCGGTCTGCTTACCGGGCATCTGGCGGCCTCGAGACGATGCCCACTTTTTCGACGCCCCCTTCCTTCAGCTTGTCCATCACCTCCATCAGCTCCTGGAGGGTGACGCCGCCATCGCCGCGCAGGAACACCGACTTGTCGCTGCGCGTCAGCAGCGCCTGCTTGATGCGCTCGTTCAGGATCTCGACCCGCACTTCATCCTTGTCGATCTGCACGACGCGCGTCGCGCGATAGCCGATGGGCACCGTCACGTAGATTGGTTCTGCGCTCACTGCCGTCGCGCGCCGCGCCTGCGGCAGGTTCACGTTCAGGCCCTGCTGCATCATCGGCGCGGTCACCATGAAGATGATCAGCAGCACGAGCATCACGTCGACGAGCGGGACGACGTTGATCTCGCTGAGCACGGTTGTCACGCGCGCGCTGCGGCCACGCCGCGCGCGTCCGTTCCCGCCGCTCCCGAGCTGCTGAACTTTTGGCATTCGAACCCTGAGAACCTATGTAAAGTTTCGTTCCGCGAGGTTCAGAAACTCCAGCGAGAAGTCGTCCATCTCGCCGGTGAACTCCTTCACGCGGTGCGTGAGGTGGTTATAGAAATACACCGCCGGAATCGCCGCGAAAAGCCCTGCGGCCGTCGCAATCAGCGCTTGTGCGATGCCGGGCGCGACGACGCCGAGGCTCGTCGATCCGGCGACGCCGATCTCCTGGAACGCATCCATGATCCCCCAGACCGTGCCGAACAGGCCGATGAACGGCGTGATGCTCGCCGTCGTCGCGAGGAACGGCACGCGCCGCTCGAGCTTGGTCGTCTCGGTTGTAGAAGCCCGTAGCAAGGCCCGGTCCACCGCGTCCAGGCTCTTCAGAGTAGGACGATGAGCGGGGCCGACTGGACGCCCTTCGGGGTTTTTCGGCTGGTCGGCCGCCGCGGCGACTTGATCGCGGCGGAGCTGCGCGTTCAGCTCGGAATAGCCGGCCTGAAACAGGCCGACGAGCGGACTCGCCGCGAGCGAGGGGCACACGGCCTGGACCTCGGAGAACCGCGCGCTCTTGCGAAAGATGTCGATGAAGCTCGATGACTGCCGCTCCGCGCGCCGGAACTGCCAGAGCTTGAGCAGGATGATGGCCCACGAAAACGCGGAGAACGCCAGCAGGATGATCAGGACGACTTTCGCGAGCGGACCTGAGCGCGCAACGAGCGCGACGAGGTCCGACGAACCCGTGTCAGGCTGGGATGGCAGTCCGGCGCCCTGCGCCAGGGCAATGGCGTAGCATCCGAGCGTGCGCAAGCATGCCTCCACACATACACGTGTGCGCCGCTGGGACAGCGCGAATGCGACAGCGTAGCACGCGACCCGATCGCTGTCAAACATCTGATAGAATGGCACTTCGCCTCCATGCTGCGGTTCCTGAGCATCCGTAACCTAGCCGTGATCGACGCCCTCGAGGTCGAGTTCCAGCCGGGACTCAACGTCCTCACCGGCGAGACCGGCGCCGGCAAGTCAATCGTCGTGGAGGCGGTCGCGCTGCTCGCCGGGGGCCGCGCGTCGGCCGATCTCGTACGGACTGGAGAGGAAGCCGCCGCGATTCAGGCGATCTTCGAGACGGCGGACGGCCGCGAGGTCCTCGTGCGTCGCGAGGTTTCGGCGCAGGCGCGCAGCCGGGCGTTCGTAGACGGCGCGCTGGCTACGACGGCGGCGCTCAAAGAGCTCTGCGCGGGGCTCGTGGATCTGCACGGGCAACACGAGCATCAGGTGCTGCTCGATCCGGCGTCGCATCTCGGTCTCGTCGATGCGTACGCGGACGCGGCGGCTCTCGCCGCGCCAGTGGCAGACGCGTTCGCGCGTTGGAAAGGGCTCGCCGCCGAGCGCGATCGCCTGCGGATGGACGACCGTCAGAAGGCCGCGCGGCTCGAGCTCGCCGCTTTCCAGCTCGCGGAGATCGACAAGGCGGCGCTCGGCCCCGCGACCGAGGACGAGGATCTCGCGGCGGAGCGGCAGCTGCTGGCGAATGCCGACAAGCTGGCTCGTCTCTGCGCCGAAGCTTACGAAGCGCTCTACGACGGAGAGCATGCGGCGCTCGCAGGGCTCGGCGTCACGTGGAAGAAGCTGGTGGAACTCGCGTCGGTCGATCCGCGCTTCCGGCTTTACGCGGACGCGCGCGAGGCGATCAAGTCGCAGCTCGAGGATCTGGCGTTCTTCCTGCGATCGTATGCGGCGGGGATCGACGCCTCTCCCGAGCGGCTCCAGGCGGTCGAGGATCGCCTGGCCCTCCTGGAACGGCTGAAGAAAAAGCACGGACCGGCGCTGGCGGGCGTTCTCTCGAAGCGGGAGCAGCTCCGGGCGGAGATCGACGACCTCGAGCACGCCTCGGTGCGAGCGGAACAACTGGAGGGCGAGTTGGGGCGCGCGCGGACAGCGTTTCTGGCCGCGGCCGAGCGGCTCTCGGCGGCACGCCGCGGGGCGGCCGTACGGTTCTGCCAGGCACTCGAGCGGGCGCTCGCCGAGCTGTCGATGCCGAAGACCCGTTGCGAGATCCGGTTCGCCGCGCCGCTCGCGGAAGGCCAGTGGAGCGAGCGGGGCTTCGACCAGGCGGAGTTCTACCTCTCGCCAAACCCGGGTGAAGAGGTCCGGCCGCTCGCGAGGATCGCGTCGGGTGGGGAGTTGTCCCGCGTGATGCTCGCGCTCAAGACACTCGCGTCCACCGATGCCGCGGGCAAGACGCTGATCTTCGACGAAGTCGACGCAGGCATCGGCGGCGCCGTCGCGGACGTGGTCGGCAGCCGATTGCAGCAGCTCGGCGCGAAGTACCAGGTGCTGTGCATCACGCACCTGCCGCAGATTGCGGCGTACGGCACCACGCACTACTCGATCACAAAGCGCGTAAAGGCCGGACGCACGCTCACCGGGATCGCGCCGTTGGACGGGCCCGCGCGCGAGGAAGAGCTGGCCCGGATGATCGCGGGCGCCGAGCCGACCGCCGCAGTTCGCGTGAGCGCGCGCGAGATGCTCCGGTCGAGGGGCGAAAGCGAAACAAAAGCAAAAGCGAAACGCGGAGCCTTCGCGCGGGGCCCGAGGCCCGAAACACCGGCCGAGGCCCGAAGCCCGAGGCCCGAGGCACGAAACAAGAGGTCCGAGGCGCGTGGGACGTAGGTATCTCATCGAAACGTTCGGCTGTCAGATGAACTTCCACGATTCCGAGCGGATGGCCGGCTTGCTCGAGCAGGCTGGCTACGAGCCGGCGGACGGGGAAGCGGACGCCGATCTGATCGTCGTCAACACCTGCAGCGTGCGCGAGCGGGCGGAGGACAAGTTGTACTCGCGACTCGGCGAGATTCGCGCGAACGGCGACGAGCGAGGCAGGCGTCCCGTCGTCGCGGTCGCCGGCTGCGTGGCGCAGCAGGAAGGGGAGGCGCTCCTCGATCGCTCGCCGGCGATCGACGTCATCGTCGGGACGCAGAGCCTGAAGCGGCTCCCGATGCTCGTCGAGCGGGCGCGGGATGCCGAGCCGGTCATCGACATCAACCCGTACGATGATGTGTCGTTTCCGCTGGGCGTGGCGCGGCGGAGCGATCCGCTCAAGGCCTGGGTGACGATCATCGAAGGATGCAACGACTTCTGTGCGTTCTGCGTGGTGCCGTACACCCGCGGGCACGAGCGGATGCGCCCCGTCGCCGACATCCTG
>JBOGJB010000357.1:0-20268 GCA_050745085.1 Vicinamibacterales bacterium | reverse complement strand
GCCGACTCCCCTCCGGCGCCTCGCGCGGGCCCCAAGCCACACGGTGGGAGGTCGTTCAACGGTAGGACACGTGGCTCTGGACCACGTTATCGGGGTTCGAATCCCTGCCTCCCAGCCAGCCTCCGCTCACGCTTCGCGTGAGCTACGGCTAGGCAGGCTGTGATCAGCCTCCGCTCACACTTCGTGTGAGCTACGGCTAGGCAGGCTGTGATCGGCTGCCTAGCTCACGCGAACACACCGCCATACGGAGGCTGTCTCGCCGTAGCCCGCAAAGCGGGCGAAGGCGGACAACTTGGCCCGATCTGTGCGTCTCACAAGGCATGCACGGAATCGAAAAGCGGATCGTCTACATCCTTCGAAGCCACGCCGACCCCGCGCGACACTACGTCGGAATCACCAACAACGTTCACGATCGCCTTGAGTGGCACAACCACTGTCCATCCGGCCACACTATCTTGCATCGCCCATGGTCGCTCGTCGTCTCGATGGAGTTTCCAAGCGAACAAGAGGCGGTCCGTTTCGAGAAGTACTTGAAATCCGGCTCCGGCCGTGCGTTCGCGAAGCGCCACTTCGGCTTACAGAGCTGAACCTCAGCGCAACGCGCGTCCCGTGCCAGCGCCTCCGCCACAGGTGTAAGATCGGCTGAAGACGTAGAGTTCATATCCCAAAAATCACCATGACCAAGCGCACATTCGCAATCTCGCTGTTGTTTACGCTGACCCTGGCACCGCTCACCGCGCAGCCGGATCCCAATAGGCAAGAGCTGAAGCTGAAGCTACCCAAGCCCATGTTCGTCGGCACGCCCACGAACATCCGCAGCGCCAACCTCGAGGTGATCACGGGCAAGCCGCGCGGGCCGTTCTACGTGCCCAAGGGCACCGTCCTGCTGTCGGCGAAGAAGAGGGTGACCTCGAGCGACATGCAGCCGGTCATCGGAGAGCTCGACATGGCCACCGACGGCGAGAAGGCGGGCGGCGACGGGTACTTCATCGAGCTCGGGCCGGGTCCCCAGTGGGTGCAGATCGATCTCGGCGCCTCGCAGCCCCTCCACGCCATCCTCGTCTGGCACTACCACAGCCAGGCGCGCGTCTACCGCGACGTCATCGTCCAGGTGTCCGACGACCCGGCGTTCAAGACGGGCGTGACCACGGTCTTCAACAGTGACCACGACAACACGTCGAAGCTGGGCCCTGGGAAGGAGAAGGAGTACGTCGAGGTCGCCGAGGGCAGGCTGTTCGACCCGAAGGGCGCGAAGGGCCGGTACGTCCGGCTCTCCTCCAACGGGAACACGACGAACGACCTGAACCACTACGTCGAAGTTGAGGTCTACGGCCAGCCGAAATGACGCGCGGGTGCGTGGGCGCACTCGTGGCGATCGCACTCGCTGCCGGCTTGGCGCTGCGCCTGGCGCGGCTCGACGCGCGCCCGATGCACCATGACGAAGCGAACCAGGCCGTCAAGTTCGGCGCGCTGCTCGAGCGCGGCGAGTACCGTTACGACGCGCATGACCATCACGGCCCGACCCTGTACTACCTGTCGCTGTTGGCCGCGAAACTGCGCGGCCAGACGACGCTCGCATCCCTGGACGAACGCACCCTCCGCGGCGTGACGGCGACGTTCGGCGCGGCGACGATCCTGCTGCTGCCGCTGCTGTCGGCCGGCGTCGGCCGGACTGCGGCGGCGGCGGGCGCAATCCTGATGGCGCTCTCGCCCGCGATGGTCTTCTACTCCCGAATGTTCATCCAGGAGTCGCTGTTCGCGTGCTTCACGCTCGCGTTCGTGATCGCCATCGGGCGGGTGGTGACGGGCGGCGGACTCGCGTGGTCCACGCTGGCGGGCGTCGCGGCAGGCCTGGCGGTCGCGACCAAAGAGACCTCGGTCATCGTGCTGCCCGCCGCGCTCGTGGCCGGCGCGATCGCGTGGTCCTCATTGCCTCGGAATCCGTTGGCCGCCGGGCGATGGGCGCGGGCGGTCCTCCTGAGCATTGCGACGGCCGTGGCGGTCGCCGCGCTGTTCTATTCGTCGTTCCTCACCGCGCCGCGAGCCGTCCTTGACCCGTTCCACGCAGCTGGCACGTACCTCGATCGCGGCGTCGACCCGGCGAGCCACGTGCACCCGTGGCACTACTACCTCGGGCTGCTCACGTACTTTTCGTCCGGAGGCCTGAAGTGGAGCGAGGGGCTCGTGCTCGCGCTGGCGATCGTCGGAGCGGTGACGGCGTGGGACCTGCCCCGAGCGGTGTCGAGGGGCGGACCTGATGGGGCGCGTCCCGAACGCGCCTTCTGGGCGCGTTATCTCACCTGCAACGCCATCGTCGCCACGGCCATCTTCTCGGCCATCCCGTACAAGACACCGTGGAACCTTCTGCCGTTCTATGTCGGGGCGATCGTGCTCGCCGGAATAGGGTTCTCGAAACTGCTCCACGCGACCACGTCCCGCGCGGTGCGCGGCGTGGTCGTCGCGGCGTTCGTCGTCGCGTCGGGACATCTGGGATGGCAGGCCTGGCGCGCATCGGTGACCTACGCGTCGGACCCGCGTAATCCCTACGTCTACGCGCAAACCGTCCCCGACGCCGTCCGCATGGCAACCCGGATCCGCGAGCTGGCGGCCCTGCACCCTGATCGGGCGCGCATGCTGGTGTCTGTAATCGCGTCGCCGCATGAGCAGTGGCCGCTTCCCTGGTACCTCCGGGCGATGCCGCACGTCGGCTACTGGACCGCGCCGGGCGACGCGCTGGCCCTGCAGGCGCCGGTCGTCGTCGCCTCGATGGACCACACGGCCGTCCTCGACGGCGCCCTCGGAGATCGCTACGTGTCGGAGTTCTACGGCCTGAGGCCGGAAGTGCTCCTGATGCTCTACGTCGACCGCGGACTGTGGGACCGCTTCCTTGCCCGCCTTCGCGAAGCTTCGGCGGGGCAGGCCGGGACCACCGGCGACACGGCGGCCGCCGGGTGCCTCGGCGCCAGCCAGCCAGCTGCGGAGCGTTGCGGCCACGGGCCCGCTGTGGCACTGTGGCGGGCGACGAGCGCGCCATGACGCCCCCCGAACTGGCCCTGGTCGTGCCGTGCCACAACGAGGCGGCGCGTCTGGACCCAGACGCGTTCCTGCGGTTCGTCACTACGCACCCGCGCGTGCGTCTGGTGCTGGTTGACGATGGGAGCGTCGACCGAACGGGGGAGATCCTCGAGCGCATGCGCGCGGCGGCGCCTGAGGCGGTGACGATCGTGCGCCACTCGCCTCGCCGCGGCAAGGGCGAGGCGGTGCGGGCCGGCATTCTCGCGGGGGTCGCGCAGCGCGCCGCGCTCGTCGGATTCGTCGACGCCGATCTCGCGACGCCGCTCCAGGCGATCGGCGACTTCCTGGCCGTGCTCCGCGACCGTCCGGCGGTCGAGTTCGTCCTCGGCTCGCGCGTGATGCTGATGGGCCGCGACATCAAGCGAAAGGCCACGCGCCATTACCTCGGCCGTATGTTCGCCACTGCGGTATCACTTGCCCTCGACCTCCCGGTGTACGACACCCAGTGTGGCGCTAAGATGCTGCGCGTGAACGCCGCGACGGCCACGCTGTTTGCCGCGCCCTTCCGCAGCGAGTGGATCTTCGACGTCGAGCTCATCGCCCGGTACCTGCGGCTGCCGGTCGCGCCCGGCGAGCCCCCCCGTCGCGATCGCCTCTACGAGCTGGTCCTGCCCGCATGGCACGACAAGCCCGGCTCGAAGCTGCGCTGGCACGACTTCGCGCGCGCGATGGTCGACCTCTGGTACATTTGGCGCGAGCGTGTCGCGCATCGTTCACCCGACGGCATAGCGTCGGCCGTCATCATCCAGCCGCTCCGCGACGTCGGACTGGCGCAGGAGACCACCCGATGACCAATGAGAAGCAGTCTTCCACCACGGTGACGCGCCGGAAGTTCATGGGTACCGCCGCCGCCGCGGCCGGGATCACGATCGTGCCGCGCCACGTGCTCGGCGGGCCCTTGTTCCAGGCGCCGAGCGACACCGTCAACGTCGCCATCGTCGGTTTCGCGCACGGCATGGGAACGTCGAACATGGAGAACGTCGCGAAGACCGACAACATCGTCGCGCTGTGCGACTGCGACGAGAGCGAGGCCGCCAAGGCTGCGATGGCGCGGAGGGGCACGCTCGAGAAGCACCCGAAGGCGGCGCGCTACAAGGACTACCGCGTGATGCTGGAGAAGCAGAAGGACATCGACGCGGTGCTCGTCGCGACGCCCGATCACGCGCATGCCGTAATCGCGACGGCCGCGATGCAGTTGGGGAAGCACGTATACGTTCAGAAGCCGCTGACGCGCACCATCAGCGAGGCTCGGGCCCTGACCGAGACCGCGCGCAAATACAAGGTCGTGACGCAGATGGGCAACCAGGGGCACTCGGAAGAGGGCCTTCGGCTCATGCAGGAATGGCTTGCCGCCGACGCAATCGGCCCGGTGCGCGAGGTCCACTGCTGGACCAACCGGCCGATCTGGCCGCAGGGCATGCCCCGGCCGACCGAGACACTCGCGGTGCCGGAAGGATTGGACTGGGACCTCTGGATCGGACCCGCGCCGATGCGTCCCTACCATCCCACCTATCACCCGTTCGGCTGGCGCGCGTGGCAGGACTTCGGCGCCGGCGCCATGGGAGACATGGCGTGCCACGTGATGGACGCGGCCCACACGATCCTGAAGCTCGGTGCGCCGACGAGCGTGATCGCGACGCTCGCCTACAACTTCCTGCCGCCGGCGCCAGGGGAGCGCGGTTTCGGCAAGCGCGTTGAGTACAACGACAGCTATCCGCCGTCATCGATCATCCACCTGTCGTTTCCGGCGCGCGCCAACATGCCGCCCGTCAAGCTGCACTGGTACGATGGCGGCATCCTTCCCGAGCGGCCGGAAGATCTCGAACCGGAGCGGAGGATGCCGGAATCGGGCACGATCTTCGTCGGCGACAAAGGCAAGATGTGGTGCGAGACCTACTCGGAAAGCCCGCGGCTCATTCCCGAAACCGCGATGACCGCCTTCGTGCGCCCGCCGAAGACCCTGCCTCGCGTCCCGGACGGGCGGCCCGGGCACGAGAGGAACTGGCTGGACGCGATCAGGCAGAAGGGTCAGGCCGTCTCGCACTTCGACTACGCCGGGCCGTTCACCGAAACGGTGCTGCTCGGGAACGTCGCTCTGCACTACCCCGGCACGCGGCTCATGTGGGACGCAACGAACATCAAGGTCACCAACATGCCGGACGCCGATCAGTTTATCCAGCACCAGTACCGCCAGGGCTGGTCGCTGACGTAGGCCGCTTCATCTTCCACGGAGCGGGCGCTGCTGCCAGCGTCCGCTCCGGTTCTTCATCGGCGAGGGACGACGATTACGTGCCGGAAGCCGCCGACAGGTATGCGCTGAGGCCGCGGGGGACCGAAGCGGACGGCAGCCTCGCGATCGAGAGGCCGCGCGAGCTCGGCGACGTCCGACGCTTCTCGCACGAGGCGATGGCCACCGTCTTCGAGGTGTACGCCGTGCACCCCGACGAGCGGTACGCGGCACAGGCGGCGCAGGCTGCGTTCGATCTCGCGGACCGCCTCGAACGGGAGCTGAGCCGCTTTCTGTCCAACAGCGACATCGCGCGCGTCAACCATCTGGCGGCGGGCGAGAGCACACAGGTCAGCCCGTCGACCCTGGAGTGCCTCGCGATCGCGCGCCACATGTTCGACCTGACGGGCGGCGCGTTCGACATCTCGATCGGCACGGGGCTGCCTTCGCTCGAGCTCAACCCCGAAGACTTCGTGGTGCACGCGACGAAGGGCGGCGTGCAGGTCGATCTCGGCGGTATCGGCAAGGGCTATGCAGTGGACTTGATGGCGGAGCTGCTCGAGGAATGGGGACTGCAGCTCGCGCTCGTCCACGGCGGCTTCAGCTCTGTTCTCGCACTCGAGCCGCCCGCGGGCCGCGATGGCTGGCCGCTGACCCTGAGCGATCCCGCGGCGCCTGCACGCGTGCTCGCCCGCCTCTCGGCGCGCCAGACGGCGCTCGGGGCCTCCGGCATGCGCAAGGGCGATCACATCCTGGACCCCCGCACCGGCCAACCTGCCCGCGGACGGCTCGCTACATGGGTGGCGGTACCCCGGCCGCAGATTGCGGAGCCCGTCGAGGACGGGCCCAGGGTCGCGGCGGCAGCCGTGACAGACGCTCTCACGACAGCATTCATGCTACTCAGCACTGAACAGATCGAAGGACTCTGCGAGCGCACTCCCGGACTCGAGGCCTGGCTCCTGCCGGAGCCCGCCGGTGGCTCGCAAGGCGAGACCCGCCTGCTTCACTTTGGCGGTCCCGCGGAATAAATTGAGGGTAGGAACGTAAGGAGACCCACAATGGCTGGCGAGAACGACAAGGGACCGAGAAAGCTGGATCGGCGCGAAGTGCTGATGGGACTGTCCACCGTCCCCGCGCTCGGTCTCTTCGGCTACGCCTGGAACAGGCAGCGCGAGCATCAACAGGCGAAGTTGGACGCGTCCTCGACGGCGCCGGCGGCCCCCGCCGACCTGCAAGTGATCAACGTGGCGCTCCTCGGCGCGGGGGCCCAGGGCCAGGTGCTGACCGACGCCATGCTTCGCATCCCCGGGCTGCGCTTCCGCGCGGTGTGCGACGTGTGGACGGAGTACAACCAGAAGCGCGTCGTCAACAGCCTGAAGCGGTTCAAGCACGAGGTCAATGGCTACGAGGATTACCGCGAGATGCTCGACAAGGAGAAGGAGCTCGACGCGGTCATCGTCGCCACGCCAGACTTCTGGCACGAGCGGCACACGATCGACTGTCTCAAGGCCGGCAAGCACGTGTACTGCGAGAAGGAGATGTCGAACACGCTCGAGGGCGCACGGAAGATGGTGGCCGCCGCGCGCGAGACCGGCAAGCTCCTCCAGATCGGCCACCAGCGCCGCTCGAACCCGCGCTACCTGCACAGCTACGAGAAGCTGCTCGGCGAGGCGAAGCTGCTCGGCCGCGTCGTGACCGTCAACGGGCAGTGGAATCGCGGGGTCACCCCGGACCTCGGTGCTCCCGATCGGTATGCGATCCCGGAGGCGCGGCTCAAAAAGTACGGCTTCAAGGACATGCACCAGTTCCGCAACTGGCGCTGGTACAAAGGCCTGGGCGGCGGGCCGATCGTGGATCTCGGCTCGCACCAGATCGACATCTACAGCTGGTTCCTTGGCGCAAATCCCTCGCACGTGACGGCGAGCGGGGGGCTCCTGTACTACGAACCGAAGACGCACGAGTGGTACGACACGGTCATGGTCGTCTACGACTACGACACCCCGCAGGGGCCGGTGAAGGCGTACTACCAGACGCAGACGACCAACGGCAGCCAGGGCTACTTCGAGAACTTCATGGGCGATCAGGGCACGCTAATCCTCTCCGAGTCGGAGGTGAACTACGCGGGTCAGTTGTACCGAGACCCGAACGCGCCCGCCTGGGACGAGTGGATTCAGAAGGGCTACATCAGCGCGCCGCAGACACAGGAAGCGCGGACGACGAGCGACTCGGGCGCGATCGCAGACGTGCGCGAGTCGGTTGCGCCCGACCGGCACACCGTGCCCGTCGCGCTGCGTGACCCGTACCACCAGCCGCATCTGCAGAATTTCTTCGACGCGGTGCGCGGCAAGGCGAAACTGAACTGCCCGTCCGAGGTCGCGTTCGAGACGGCGGTCGCCGTGCTCAAGGTCAACGAGGCGATCGAGGCGAAGTCCCGGCTGTCCTTCAATCCCGCGGACTTTAAAGTCTAGAGAAGAGAGGGAATGGAAGACGGACCGCTCTCCCGCCGGGCGCTCATCGCGATCACGCTGCTGCGCGTCTTCATCGGCTGGCACTTCCTCTACGAGGGCGTTGCCAAGCTGACGTCACCTTCGTGGTCGGCCGCGGGCTACCTGAAGCAGGCACGGGGACCGTTCGCCGAGTTCTTCAGGGTGCTGGCCAGCCAGCCGAACCTGCTCGCCAACGCCGACCTCGTCACGATGTGGGGACTCACACAAGTGGGCGCCTTCCTGATCCTGGGCCTGTTCACGCGCCTCGCGAGCCTCGCCGGAATCGGATTCATCCTCCTGTTCTACCTGTGCAACCCGCCGTTCGTCGGCTACTTCTATTCGATACCGACGGAAGGCAGCTATCTGATCGTGAACAAGAACCTGGTGGAACTGGGGGCGCTGATAGTCATTCTCGTGACGGGCAGTGGCCGGTTCGCCGGGCTCGACCGCATCCTGCACGGCCTCTTCGTCCGGCGGCCGCGGCTCGCCGCGGCCTGACCTCAGCGCGGAGCGCGCTGCCGGACGTATCGGAGGCCCACGACGCCGCACCGAAGCTCTTCCCGATGTCATCGTGCCAGTAGGGCACCGTCCAGCCGCCGTGCGCGAATCCTCCATCTCGATCCTCGTCCTCGCCACCCGGCGCCTGCATCACACCGTCCAGCGTCATGAATTCAGAAACGATGAGCTTTCTCATAAGTACCTCGTGAACGGACCTGAATGGATCTTGTCATCTTCCTCAATCCGAGATCTATTGCGGCTCACGTCGTTCGTGCTAGTGTCGAGCGGATCCACGGGGGTGACGTGGCAGGAACGCGCGTGGTTGCCGCTGGAAGACGGTTGTGGACTCTCGGACTCGTCGTCGTCGCGGTCGCGGGCTGCGACCCCTCGCCCACGAGTCCGACTGGCAGCGCGCCGTTCAGTCAGACCGACCTGCGCGTGGGGAGCGGCGCGGAAGCTGTGTCTGGAAGCACTCTCACCGTTCAGTACTCCGGATGGTTTTTCGACGCCTCGAAGAGCGACTCGAAGGGCGTGCAGTTCGACTCGTCGACCGGCACGGAGCCCTTTGTGTTCAGACTCGGCGCCGGCCAGGTCATCGCCGGCTGGGACCAGGGGCTCGTCGGCATGAGAGTCGGGGGACTCCGCCGGCTCATCATCCCGCCTTCGCTCGCCTACGGGGACACTCGCCGGGGCTCGATTCCGCCGAACGCGACGTTGCTGTTCGAAGTCGAGCTGACTGCGGTGCAGTGATCCTCCGTCAGCGGCCGATGTGGACGCGGACGCCGAAGTAAATCAGCATCGCCCGGTCGTCCAGCTCTCCTTCACCGCCGCTCGTAGGGTTCCCGCTCAGCTGCGCGAAGTTGAGCTCGCCGTAGAGGCCGACGTTCCGGTTCAGCCACGCTTCTGCCCCCCCGCCGAAGAGCCAGCCCCAGCCTTCGGTTGTTCTCTCGAACGTCTGCGTCCCTCCTTCGATGGTGACGGGCGCATCATCTACGGTCGCCGTTCTGTCATCGATCGTCTGGATGGTCGTAGACGTCGCGCGATGGAACGCCGAGCCGATCTTTCCGTAGAAGCGCATGGGCCCGCCCTGGACGCCCACCAGGCCGGCAACGGTCACGAGGCTCGCGTCAATCGAGCTGGCGAACCGGAATCCGGTGCCGCCGCCGTTCGCCGTGGCCGAAGGCAACTTGACGTATGTGGCTTCTCCGCCCACGAACCGCTTGATCCAGAAGGCGCCGCCGGCCTGATACCCCATCCCGCCGTCGTCCGCCTCGCAGTTGGCGACGTCTCCGCACTGAATCGTCGAGTAATCCCGGTACTGCCCGAATAGTCCGCCGCCGAAGGCCACGATTCCCGTCGGTGCGGGCGGCCATGAGCGCGGCACGTCTTCGGTTCCCGGGGACGGAGGCGTGTATTTCCCGACGATGAGCATCAGGTTCGGAGGCTGTCCCGCCATGTTCACAACGAGTGTGTTCTCCGTGCGTACCCAGTAGAGACCCGGGATCAGGCTCCTGGCGCAGCCAGCTTCGGGGGGCGCCGGTTGACGCCCGGCGCCGACGATGAAGATCCGGATGGCTTTCGCGCACGAGTCGGCGTAGAGGTTGGCGTCCATTTCGGGTTTCCCCACGGTCGCTTGGAGATCCACGGGAAGCCGAGCCTCGCCGGCTGCGTCGACCGTTCCCGTGGCGGCCCGTGCGTCGTTGATGACAACCTCGACGGCGTGGCCGGAGGCGGCGTTCCTCACGAACACGGTTTGCGCCGCCGCTCCGCCGACACACACTGAAAGATTGACAGCGGCCGCCAGCGCCAGCGGCCGCAAGCGCTTCGTCATTTGTCCCACTTTGATGGCGGCGATACTCCCCGACTGGCGACCGGAGTCAGGTGTGGTCGTTCGGGCAGCCTCGCGAGAGAACGGGCCGCATTATAGCGTGACCCCGGGTGGGCTCATGGCAGCGTCGGCTCCTTCGCGTCCTGTGCCGGCCTCATTCCATAAAGCCACTCTCTCACCTTCCCCGGGCACGGCGGCAGCGGGTCGCAGGCCAGAACGTACAGGATCGCGGTCGTCAGGATGATGAGTGCTTCGGTCAACAGCACGAAGCGCGAGCGTAAGGTGACGTAAGCGAACCAGAGCGGATAGGACAATAGGATCGAGAGCGTGAGGAACGCAATCCGCAACTGTGCATCCCGGATGCGCCGCGGGTTTCTGAATCCTTTGGCGACCCGCCGGTACGCGTCGCTTTCCGCGATCTCGATCGATGTCTTGAAGAGGGTCCGCGTCAGCATGTAGAACACGCCGCCGCAGAACACCGCGACAAAGACGCGCAACGCCACGTCCGCGCTCAGCCAGTAGAGGGCTGCCACCCAGATGAAGTAGACGACGATGCTCAGGTTGGTGAGCTGGAACGCGAGCCACACGTTCGTCCGGCCGGTCCACGTCTGGAATCGGCGACACATCCGTTCGGTGACGTCTAGTACTGCGGAATCGACGTACCTCATCCGGTCACGCTAGTTAGACTGATCCGATGTTACTGCCGACCGCTGTCAGTGACGACTGCTCTAGCGGGGACACGACGAACAGGGCCTACTTCAGGAGTACGCGCTTGACGTACTCGGCGCTGTCGGCGACGCTGCGGAAGGGTTCGTGCGTGAAGTTGCCCCCCTGCTCGACGAAGAAGTGCTTCATACCTGCCAGCGAGGCATCGGGCCAGATGCGCGTGAAATCGATCGTGCCATTCCCGACTTCCGTGTAGTCACGACTGGTCCGGTGCATGTCCTTGACATGCCACATCACGAAACGGCCGGGCTGCCGCTCGAACCACTGGTGGGCGGTGAGCTTCGATCCGTGCGCGATCCAGTACAAATCCATCTGCAGCTTGACCAGTGCTGGATCCGTTTCCTTGAGGATGATGTCGTATCCGATCTGCCCGTTCTGTTCGACGAACTCGAAGTCGTGGTTGTGGTAGGCCAGCGCAGCGTGAAGAGTTGCAGGCCCAGCTTGTATCGGCGCGGCTCGGTCACAGGAAGGACGAGCGCAGCCGATGCGAACGCGCCAGCCTGCTGCAGGAAGATTCGTCGGGTGATCACGGTGTCGTCCGGGAGTCTACTTGTCGAGAAACCGCAGGTCCAGGATCGCTTTCTCCCTGAATGTGGATCCGCCCGGAACAAGCCGTAGACCCTCTACGTCTAAAGCCGTAGACCGTCTACAACTATGGCCAAGACTCCCGACGATCAGCGGCTCGAGCTCCTCCAGGGCACCCTCGACATGCTCATCCTCCGAACGCTCCAGTGGGGGCCCCAGCACGGCCACGGCATCGGCCAGGCCATCCGCTCGCAGTCCGACGACCTGCTCAAGGTCGAAACCGGCTCCCTCTATCCCGCGCTGCACCGCCTCGAGAAGCGCGGGTGGCTGAAAGCCGAGTGGGGCGTCAGCGAGGCCAACCAGCGGGCTAAGTACTACCGGATGACCGCCGCCGGAAAGGCGCAGCTGTCACGCGAGTCGGATCGCTGGTCGCAGCTGGTGCACGCCATCGGCCGCATCATGAACCCCGCGCAAGCGGGCGAGGAGTAGCCCATGCGGCCCGGCGAGCGCGAGCTCGACGACGAAATCCGCGGCCACCTGGCCATCAGCATGAAGGAACGGATCGAGCGCGGCGAGGATCCCGAGGCCGCACGGCTCGCCGCGCTGAGGGAATTCGGGTACATCCCGGCCGTCCGCGACTCGATGCGGCGCGTCTGGTACAGCCGCTGGTTCGACGCGGCCGTCGCCCTCGGGCAGGACATGCGAATCGCCCTGCGCGCTCTCCTGCGTGCCAGGGGCCTGGCCGCCACCGTTGTGGTGACGCTGGCGCTCGGCATCGGCGCCAACGCCGCGATCTTCAGCGTCGTCCGCGGCGTGCTCCTCCGGCCGCTCGTCAATCGCGACGAGGATCGCCTGCTCTACATCCGTCAGAGCGCGCCGGGGATCGGCGCCGAGAATACGACGTTCTCAGTGCCGGAAATCGACGACATCAAGTCACGTGTCACAACCATCAGCGCCTTCGGGGACTTCTCGACGGTCGACTTCACGATGCTTGGTCTCGGCGGCGAGCCTCGCATGGTGAAAGCGGGCGTCGTCAGCGGATCGTTCTTCGACGTGATGGGCCTTCGCCCCGTGCTCGGCCGCCTGCTGAACGCGAATGACGATGGTCCCAAGGCGGCGGGCGCGGCGGTCCTCACGCACCGGTTCTGGACCACCTCGCTCAACAGCGACCCGTTCGTCGTCGGCAAGGCCATCCGCCTCGGTCCGCGCACCGCGACGGTAGTCGGCGTCCTCGAGCCATCCGTGCCCTACCCGGCGGCCACCGAAATCATCGCGAACGTGGTGACCAGCCCGCATCACCTCGGGGCGACGATGGTCACGAACCGCACGCACCGCATGACGGAGCTCTTCGGCCGCCTCGCGCCGGGCGCGTCGCTCGAAGGGGCGCGCGCCGAGCTGACGTCGGTGCACGCCGCCCTGATGCGCGAGCACCCCGAGGCGTACTCGGCGAAGGCCAACGTCCAGCTGAGCGTCAAGAAGCTCCGCGATCAGATCGCGTCGCCTGCGCGGACGATCCTGCTCGTGCTGCTCGCCGCAGCAATCGTCGTGTTCGTCATTGCGTGCTCGAATGTCGCCAACCTGATCCTGGCGCGATCGGTGCGCCGCGAAGGCGAGCTGGCCGTGCGCGCCGCGCTCGGCGCGAGCACAGGTGCGCTCCGGCGCACGCTGCTGGCCGAGAGCCTGGTGCTCTGCGGCGCCGGCGCCGTGCTGGGCGTGGCGCTGGCGGAGCCGCTCGTCGCGATGGTCAGCCGCTATGCCGCCCGCTTCTCCATCCGCGCGCTCGATGTCACCGTCGATTCGAGCGTGCTCTGGGTCGGCGCCGGCCTGGCGATGGCCGCGGCCGTGCTCCTCGCGTACGTCCCGCGCCTGCCGTCGCCGCACGCTCCGGCGGGCCTCGGCCTGGCGACCGGCGGCGTCCGGATTACGCCGGCCACCAACCGCCGCCTGCGGGCGTTCGCGACGACGCAGATTGCGTTCTCGTTCGTGCTGCTCGCCGGCGCGGGCATGCTCCTCGCGACGCTCATCGCCTTGCAGACGGCGCGTACCGGCTACGACATGCGGCAGGTATTGGCATTCAACATTCCGACGTCGGCGACGGGCATCGGTGATGCGAAGGCCATCGACTTCTATCAGGAAGCGACGCGGCGCATCGGCGCGCTGCCGGGCGTCGAGGGCGTCGCCGTGGGAAGCTTCGTGCCCTGGCGCGATGCCGGCAGCATGGGTCCTGGTTTCCAGTTCACCGTCGAGGGCTACATGCCCGCGGACGGGGAGGAAAATCCGCGCGGGCGGATGCGAATGGTCGCGCCTCGTTTCTTCGCGGTGCTCGGCGTCCCGATGCTCGCCGGCCGGGAGTTCACCGACGATGACCGCCGCGGCAGCGAGCCCGTGACGATCGTCAGCCAGAGCGTCGCACAGCGGCTGTTCCCGAACGGCGACGCGGTGAACCGGCACCTGACGTGGACCGATCCGGTCTTGAGTATCTACGGGAAGCCCGTGCCCTCTCGCATCGTCGGCGTCGTCGCCGACGTGGACGACGAGAACGTGGTGCCGGGACCGGCGCTGGCCATCTATCGGCCGGCGTGGCAGTTGGGCGTCGCCGGCCGCTTGTTCGTGCGTTCGGCGGGCGAACCCTACGCGCTCGTGACGGCGGTGACGCGCGTCATTCGCGAGATTTCCGCGGACCAGCCCGTCGAGCGCGCCGCCACGCTCGAGGACGTGCGCGCGGAGGTGCTGTCGCCGGAGCGGCTGAACGCCTTCGTGTTCTCCGGATTTGCCGGCATCGCGCTGCTGATCGCCGTCGTAGGTGTGGCGGGCGTGCTGGCGTTCTCGGTGAGCGCGCGCACGCGCGAGTTCGGCGTGCGGCTGGCGCTCGGATTGGCACCGCGTCACCTCCTGGTGCGGGTCCTGTTGGAAGGAGCGCTCATCGTGGCGGTCGGGATCCTCGCCGGCGCGGCGGGCGGCTACGCCTTTGCGGGCGTGGCCGCGACCTATCTCGAGAACGTACGCCTGCCGGGCGCGCTGCCAATCCTTGGTGCGGCAGTTGTCCTCGTCGCCGCCGCCGTCGTCGCCTCGCTGATGCCCGCCGCGAGGGCATCGCGGCTGGACGTGTTACAGGCCCTTCGATCGGAATAGCAGAGGAATTCAATCACTCATGGACTCAACTCGTTCGACTTCTCGGAGACCGCTCCGACTGTGGCCTGGCGTGGTCGCCGCGCTGCTGCTGTTACTCGTCGGGTTTGGCATTCCTGTCCTGATGCCCGACGCCGCCATCTTTGGGGTGCTTGGCGGAATCGCCCTTGGCCTGGTGATCGTCCTCTGGTGGCTGTTCTTCAGCCGGGCGCCCTGGTCCGAGCGGCTGGGCGCCCTCGTCTTGATGATCGTCGCGGTGTTCGCGACACGGCCAATTGTCCACGAGTCGATCAGGGGCGGGATGATGGGGAGGATGTTGTTCGTCTTCTCCATCCCGGTCCTGAGCCTCGCCTTGGTGGCCTGGGCGGTGGCCAGCCGTCGCCTCTCGACTGGACCCCGGCGCGCGTCGATGGTCGCCGCTATCCTGCTGGGGTGCGGAGTGTTCACGCTCGTGCGCACCGGTGGGATCAGCGGCGAGGGCATTTCGGACATCCATTGGCGGTGGACCAAGACTCCGGAGGAACGGCTCCTGGCCCAGGCCAGCGAGGAGCCTGCGCCGCTCGCGCCTCCGCCGGCAGCGACGGCGCCCGTCGAACCGCCCGCTCGAGCTGGCGAGAGTCCAGCGGCGACGCCGCCGTCGGCTCCGCCAGCAGTGAAAGCTCCCGAAAAGGGGCGCGAGGCCCGAGCGAACGACAAGCCGGCAGCGATTCCGCCGGTTCTGCCAGTAGCGGACACACGCGCCCTTTGGCCCGGATTTCGCGGACCTAATCGCGACAGCGCTATACGCGGCGTACTGATCGACACCGATTGGTCGAAGTCGCCGCCGGTCGAGTTGTGGCGCCGGCCGATCGGACCGGGCTGGTCGTCCTTCGCGGTCCGCGGCGATCTCGTCTACACCCAGGAGCAGCGCGGTAACGACGAGAACGTCTCCTGTTACAACCTGACCACCGGCAAGCTGGTGTGGAGACACCGCGACGCCGTCCGGTTCTATGAATCGAATGGCGGCGCCGGTCCTCGCAGCACGCCGACCGTGCACAACGGTCGCGTCTACACGCTAGGCGCGACCGGCATCGTCAACGCGCTCGATGCCAGTAACGGCACCGTCGTGTGGTCGCGCAATGCGAAAACTGACACCGGCGCACCGCTTCCGGGCTGGGGCTTCGCGGGCTCGCCGTTGGTGTTCGATGACCTCGTGATCGTGGCCACGTCCGGCCGGCTCGCCGGCTACGACGCCGCCACCGGCAATCCGCGCTGGACGCACACGACCGGCGGCGGGGGCTACAGCTCGCCACATCTGGTCACGATTGACGGCGTGCGTCAGATCCTGTTGTTGAGCGGCGGCGGAGTGACGAGCGTTTCGCCGGCTGATGGCACGCGGCTCTGGCAGCATTCCGGAGCGGAGGGCGTCAGCATCGTGCAGCCGGCGTTCGCGGCGGCCGGTGACGTCCTCGTCGCAGCCGGCGACATGATGGGCGGCACAGGCATACGCCGCATCGCGGTTTCGCAGGGCTCGTCCGGTTGGACGGTCGAAGAGCGCTGGACGTCGCGCGGGTTGAAGCCGTACTTCAACGACTTCGTCGTTCACAAGGCCCACGCGTTTGGCTTCGACGGCAGCATCCTCTCGTGCATCAACCTCGAGAATGGCGAGCGCAAGTGGAAAGGCGGACGCTACGGCGCCGGCCAAATGGTGCTGTTGCCGGATCAGGAGGTGCTGCTGGTGCTGTCGGAGGAGGGCGAGCTGGCGCTGGTGAAGGCAACCCCCGACCAGTTCACGGAGGTCGCGCGGTTCAAGGCGATCGAGGGCAAGACCTGGAATCATCCGGTGCTGGTCGGCAATGTCCTGCTGGTTCGCAACGGCGAGGAGATGGCGGCGTTCCGGCTGTCTGTCGAGGGGACCTGAGGGGGCGCGTAAGGAGATATGACGATCGCTCAGACCAAGGACTCGACTCCTCGGCAGCCGCTCCGGCTGTGGCCCGGCGTGGTCCTCGCGATCGTGCTGGTACTCGGACGATATGTCATCCCTGTCATCGCACCCGAGGTGGAGATCTTCTCGCTTCCGCTCGGGCTGATTGCGATATTCGCGGGAATGCTGTCTGCGGTCGGCATCGTCGTCTGGTGGATGTTCTTCAGTCGCGCGCGGTGGTCCGAGCGCCTGGGCGCCATCATCCTGATGATTATCGCGGTGGTCGCGTTGAAGCCCATCGTGGATGTGTCGGTCAGGACCGGGAATATGGGGTATATGTTGATCTTTTACTCCGTCCCGATCCTGAGCCTCGCGATCGTCGTGTGGGCGGTCGCGACCCGTCGTCTCTCGGACGGAACTCGCCGAGCGTCGCTGGTGGCGGCCATCCTGGTCGCGTCCGTGCCTTTTACGCTCATCCGCACAGCTGGTGTTAGCGGCACCGGTGCCGAGTTCCATTGGCGGTGGACGCCGACGCCTGAGGACCGGCTCCTCGCTCGCGCCACGCAACCGCCCGCGTCGACAGCGGAGAAGGCCCCCGAGTCCGCTCAGGGCAGGCCCGCAACGCCGGCGTCTGCACCGAAGACCAAGGCGATCAAGACCGACGCGGCCACAGCAATAGTTGAAACGCGAGCGGAGTGGCCTGGCTTCCGCGGACCAGAGCGCGACAGCGTCATCCGCGGCGTGCGGATAAGCAGCGACTGGTCAACATCGCCGCCGGTCGAGATGTGGCGCCGGCCGATCGGGCCCGGCTGGTCATCCTTCGCCGTCCGCGGCGACCTTTTCTACACGCAGGAGCAGCGCGGTGACGACGAGATCGTCGCCTGCTACAAAATGTCCAGCGGCGAGCCGGTGTGGCACCACCGCGATCGGGTCCGTTTCTGGGAGTCGAATGCCGGCGCCGGTCCACGCGGGACACCGACCCTCAGTAACGACCGCGTCTACGCATTCGGCGCTACTGGAATCCTGAACGCCCTCGATGCCCGAAACGGCGCCGTCCTATGGTCGCGGAATCCGGCGACCGACACCGGCATCAAGGTCCCGGACTGGGGGTTCGCAAGCTCGCCGCTGGTGATCGACGACCTCGTTGTCGTCGCCGTCAGCGGCCAACTCGCTGCCTACGACGCCCGCACGGGTGCTCCGCGCTGGCAGGGCCCGGAGGGCGGCGCTGGCTACAGCTCGCCACATCTACTGACGATCGACGGAGCCCCTCAGATCCTGCTGCTGAGGGGAAGCCGCACGATCAGCGTTGCGCCTGCCGACGGCAAGTTGATCTGGGAACACACCTGGAACCCGGGCGTTGGCATCGTTCAGCCGGCTCTGGCTCCAGATGGTGACGTGCTCATCACAATCGGCGATGCAATGGGCGGGTTGGGCATTCGCCGCATCGCCGCCGCCAAAGGACCCGCGGGATGGAACGTCGAAGAGCGCTGGACGTCGCGTGGATTGAAGCCCTACTTCAACGACTTCGTCGTTCACCAGGGCCACGCCTATGGCTTCGACGGCAGCATTCTCGCGTGCATCGACCTCGATGACGGCATGCGCAAGTGGAAGGGGGGACGCTACGGCCAGGGTCAGCTCGTTCTGCTGGCAGATCAAAACTTGTTGCTGCTGGTCTCTGAGGAGGGTGAGCTGGCGCTGGTCAGCGCGACCCCGGATAAGTTTACCGAGGTCGCCCGTTTCCCGGCGCTCGATGGCAAGACCTGGAACCACCCGGTGCTGGTCGGCAACATCCTGCTGGTTCGCAACGGCGAGGAGATGGCCGCATTCCGGCTGTCCGTCGCGGGCTCCTGACCAGCCTCCGCTCACGCTCCGCGTGAGCTACGGCTAGGCAGGCGGGCTGCCTTTGCGGCCATCGCGGGTAGGTTATGCAACCAGAAATCCACAGCAACGAAGACACACTGGTGACGGAGTTCATCGCGCGCATGAACGGCGCGGGGGATGGACCGGCTGCGCGCGAAGTGTATCGTGAGGGCTTCAACCGGCTCCGCTCGCAGTTGGAGATGTATCCGGTTTCGGGACGACACCCTTCGGCGATCTTTGAGTCGGCTGCGAAGACAGCGAGGCATCTCTCGGCGAGTTGTCTGCCGTTGGGCATCGCCGTTGCCATGCACCTCTACCCGCTGTGCGTCTTGCAGTGCATTCCTCTGCCATTGCTGAGTGTTGCGAGATTTCAGCGGGCGATGCTCCTGCGGACGATCAGGAATCGCTCGCTGATCCTGGCCAATGCCGGCAGTGACCGTACCCGAGGGGCGCACCACTCCCTGGTCGCACGTCAGGACGCGGAGGGCATTCGTATAGATGGAACGTTCGAATACATGTCGCTGTCCACCGTTGCGGACGTCGTCTTTTTCAAGGCGCGATTGGCAGACAGCAATGGCACGGTTCTGTGTGCAGCTGACCTGCGGGCCAACTCGGTAAGTATCGGAAGTTGGAAATTCTCGGGAAACATGCGGCTGTCGGACACATCGTCAGTGACGTTTGCCAATCACCGTGTCCCTCACGGCCGCTATGTGCTCGTAGCAGACGATGAAGCCGTGCGCTGCACTTCGGACTATCAAAGGAGTTGGTTTCATCTCTTTCTTGTCGACATGTATCTCGCCCGCCTCGAACGCCTCCATCAGGTCCGGGGGCTGCGGCGTTCGGCCGAACAGACCATGAGTCTCAACGAGCTGTCGCAGCTTCGGGAGTATGCGCTTCGCTTGCTCGATGACTTTTCTTCGGGCTCCGATATCCAGCCTTTGACGAAGACCACCAGCGCGATGAAGCTGCGCGTTTCACTGATGGCGCAGTCGACGATGACTGTGTTGCGTGGTCAAGACGCGAGTGAGCTCGGTTATATCAAGTCGCAGCCGACCGCTGACGAGATCATCCTGCGCAGCATTGGCGCGTAAGGACATATGACGATCGCTCAGAACAGCGAACGGACGCCTCGGAAGCCACTCCGGCTCTGGCCGGGCGTCGTCGCGGTGGTGCTGCTGTTTCTGGCCCGGTTCGGTCTGAAAGCCGTCGTGCCTGGATTCCGGGGTTTTGCCCTGGGAATGCAGGGCGCGCTCATCGCCGCAGTGGCGGTCGTCGTGTGGTGGGTGTTCCTCAGCCGGGCGGCCTGGTCCGAGCGCCTGGGCGCCATCGTGCTGATGACCGGCGCGCTGGGCGGGTCATGGCTCCTCAGGCACGAGTCGATGGGTCCCTTCTGGCTCTTCGCCTACGCCATCCCGATCCTGTGCCTCGCCCTCGTCACCTGGGCGGTGGCCAGCCGCCGCCTCGCCGACAGGCCACGGCGGGCGACGATGGTCGCGACCGTCGTACTCGCGTGCGGCGTGTGGACGCTCGTCCGCACCGAAGGCATATCAGGCGACCACGTTGCGACGTTCGCGTGGCGTTGGGCCGCGAGTCCCGAGGAGCGGCTCCTGGCGCCAGCCGCCGACCAGCCGACGTCGCTCCCGCCTCCGTCAGCTTCGACTGCCAAGGAACGGCTTCCGGCCGAGGCCAGCGACAAGCCCCTCGACTCTGCTCGGGGCGGGCCGACGGCGCCCGCACTGCCGCCGGCGGCAACGAAAGCCGGCGCCGACTCGCCTGCCATGAGCGAGCGGGGACTCACGCGAGTCGAATGGCCCGGCTTTCGCGGGCCCGAGCGCGACGGCATCATTCGCGGCATGCGGATCGAGACAGACTGGTCCCGGTTGCCGCCGATCGAGCTGTGGCGCCGATCGATCGGTCCGGGCTGGTCGTCCTTCGCCGTCCAGGGAGATCTCCTCTACACCCAGGAGCAGCGCGGTGACGACGAGCTCGTCGTCTCTTACAAGGTGACCAC
>JBOGJB010000356.1:0-5530 GCA_050745085.1 Vicinamibacterales bacterium | reverse complement strand
CGCGGGGGTCGCTCAGCGCGCGGCGGCAGGCGTTCCGATCGAGGTTCACGCGAATGTGCGCGCGGCGCTCGAGGGGGCCATCGACCGGACGGAGTCGCCGACCGTCGTCTGCGCCGGCTCCATCTTTCTCGTAGGGGAGGCGCGTGCTATTCTCTGCTGATTCCCGCCGCGCCCGTCGCTGCATGCGCATCCTCTTAGCCCTGGTGTTCTGTCCGATCGCATTCGCGCGCCCGGCCGCGGCGCAGGCGCTGGAGGGCTGCGGGACACGCTGGGAGCAGCTCAGCACCGGATTCGTCCGCGTGGGCGAGCACCACTATCGCCGCGTGGGCAACGTCCAGGTGAGCTGCGCCGACATGATGTTCTTCGCGGATGAGATGGACCTCCATTCCGATACGAACGTGCTCACCGCCTCGGGCAATGTGGTGTTCACGTCGGGCGGCAACCGCATCGGCGCCGACCGGATGGAGTTCGACACGAAGACCCGCACCGGCACGTTCTACAATGCCGCCGGGACGGCGACGCTCGGCGATCGCGTCGATCGGAGCCTGTTCGGCACGCAGGAACCGGACGCGTACTTCTACGGCGAAAAAATCGAGAAGCTGGGCCCGCGCAAGTATCGCATCACGCGCGGCGGGTTCACGACCTGCGTGCAGCCGACGCCGCGGTGGGAGATCACGTCCGGCACCGCGACGCTGACGCTCGACGAGTACGCGTTTCTGCGCAACTCGATCCTGCGGGTCAAGGGTGTGCCGCTCCTCTACTTGCCGGTCTTCTACTACCCGATCCAGGAGGACGACCGCGCGACCGGTTTTCTCATTCCCACGTACGGTGGGTCCACGTACCGGGGCCAGACGATCAGCAACGCGTTCTTCTGGGCGATCGGGCGGAGCCACGACGCGACGTTCTTCCACGACTGGTTCTCGAAAACCGGCCAGCAGGTGGGGAGCGAGTACCGTTATGTGCTCGGACCCGAGTCAACGGGCAACGCGCGCGCGTCCTTCCTCGACGAACATGCGGTGGAGGTGGCGTCGCAAGGCGGCGGCGTCGACTCGCGACCGGGCCAGCGGAGCTACCGAGTCGACGGCGCCGCGAACCAGCGGTTGCCGCTCGGGCTGCGCGCGCGCGGACAGGTCCAGTACTTCTCGAGTATCCAGACGCAGCAGCTTTACCAGCAGAACGTCTACGATGCATCGAACCGCCAGCGGAGCTTCGGCGTCAACGTCAGCGGCGTGTGGGGCACGCACAGCCTGAGCGGTACGTACGATCGGAGCGAGGTGTTTTACTTCGGAAGTGAGGAGAACTCCAACCTTCGCGGCAGCGCTCCCCGGATTAACTACGCCCGCAGCGAGCGGCCGATCGGCCAGACACCCATCTACTTCAGCCTGGCCGGGGAATACACGGCCCAGATCCGGCGCGATCGCCAGGGCGACGAGGTGTTTGACCGTGGGCTTCAGCGGGTCGATCTTCTGCCGCAGATGCGGCTACCCTTCACTAGATGGCCGTTTCTGACGATCAACTCGTCGGCCGGCTGGCGCACGACCTGGTGGAGCGAAAGCTATGACCCCGACACGTTGAACCAGAATCCGCCGGTCCAGGCCGTCCAGATCAACGACGGGCTCGGCCGCAGCTACTTCGACCTGCAGTCGATGATCACCGGCCCGGTCTTCACACGGATCTTCAACACGCCGGGCAGCGGGTACGCCGACAAGTTCAAGCACGTGATCGAGCCGTCGGTGAACCTCCAGCGCACGACCGCGGTGGATGAGTTCGATCGCATCGTCAAGCTCGACGGCACCGATTCGGTGGTCGGGGGCGTGACGCGGATCGCTTACGGACTCACCAACCGGATCTACGCGAAGCGCCGGAGCGGGGGGACCCCCGGGGTGGCCCGCGAGATCCTGACGTTCGGCCTCACGCAGAGCTATTACACCGACGCGAACGCCGCGCGGTTCGATCAGAACTACCAGACCTCGTACGGGACCGCCCCGCCCAGCAAGCTGTCACCGATTGCGGCGATCGTGCGAGGGTCTCCGACCGATGAACTCAACGGGGAGCTTCGAGCCGAGTACGACACGGATATCAGCCTGTTGCGGACGATCAACGCGTCGGGTACGTGGCGGCGCCAGCACATCGACGTCATCGCCTCCTGGAGCCTGCGGCGCACGCCGCTGACCTCCGACCCGAACTCGGAGCTGCGGAGAGACCAGTACCTGAACGCCGCGACGTCGGTACGCACGACGCGGAACCGGATCGGCGGCCGCTACAGCTTCTATCTGGACCTGGAGAACGGTTCGCTCCTCGAGCAGCGCATCGTCGGCTACTACAATGCGCAGTGCTGCGGCATCGGCGTCGAATACCAGACGTACAGCTTTTCCCGGTTTGCGTCGCCGGGCATCCCGAAGGACCGTCGATTCAACATCTCCTTCACACTGGCGGGCATCGGGACGTTCTCGAACCTGCTCGGCGCCTTCGGCGGAGACACGGTCGCGCGATGAAGGAACGTCTCTGACAGCCATGGTCGAAGTGCTCGTCACTGGGGGCGCGGGGTTCATCGGGAGCAACTACGTCCGGCACGCGATCGCGGCGCACGATGACTGGCACGTCACGACGCTCGACAAGCTGACGTACGCCGGGCGGATGGAGAACCTGAAAGACGTGCTGGACCATCCGCGCCACCGGTTCGTCAAGGGGGACATCGTCGACGCCGCCGTGGCGGCGCCGCTCGTCGCGGCGGCGGACATCGTCGTGCACTTCGCCGCCGAGACGCACGTCGATCGATCGATTCTGAGCGCGGGTCAGTTCATCACGACCGACATCCAGGGCACGTTTGTCCTGCTCGAGGCGGCGCGCGCGTCGACGCGGCTGCGCCGCTTCATTCAGATCTCCACCGACGAGGTCTACGGCAGCGTCCCCCACGGGCGCAGCCTCGAGACCGACGAGCTGAAGCCGCGTAATCCGTACTCGGCGAGCAAGGCCGGCGCCGACCGCCTGGCGTACAGCTTCTGGGCGACGTGGAACGTGCCCGTCGTCATCACGCGCGCGTCGAACAACTACGGGCCAAACCAGTTCCCCGAGAAGGTCATTCCGCTCTTCATCACCAACGCGATCGACGGCCGGCCGGTGCCGCTGTACGGCGACGGCCTTAACGTGCGCGACTGGCTCCACGTCGGCGATCACTGCCGCGCGATCGACGTCCTGATCGAGCGTGGCGCCCCGGGCGAGGTCTACAACGTCGGCGGCGGCACCGAGATCGCGAACACGGATCTGACTCACCGCATCCTCGCGCTGCTCGAACAGCCGGAGTCGCTCATCCAGCGCGTCGCCGACCGCCCGGGTCACGATCGGCGCTACTCGCTCGATTCGGCGAAGATCCGATCGCTCGGCTGGACGCCCGCCGTGCCGTTCGACGAGGGGCTCGCGTCTACGGTGACGTGGTACCGCGAGAACGACTGGTGGTGGAGACCGATCAAGGAGCGCGATCCCGCCTACCGGGAGTACTATCAGGCGCAGTACGGCACCCGCCGCGCCGAATGACCGAGCCAGTTCTCGTGACCGGCGCCGCCGGTTTCGCCGGCAGCCATCTGGTCGACGCGCTCGTCGCGGACGGCGCGACGGTCGTCGGCTGGCATCGTCCGGGGAACCCTCCCGGTGCGCAGCTGTCCGTGCGCTGGGTCCCGGTCGACATCCTCGATCGAGAGGGGGTTGCACGGGCGCTGACGGCCGCGGCACCGAGCGTCATTTTTCACTGTGCCGGATCGGCTCACGTCGGCAGTTCCTGGCAGGATTCGCTGACGCCACTCGAAACCAACGTCCTCGGCACCCATCACCTGCTCGACGGGATGCGGCGCGCCGGCCTGCGTTCCCGCGTCGTGGTGACCGGATCGGCGCTCGTGTACCAGTCCTCTACCGCGGCGCTCTCGGAAGACGCGCCGCTCGCGCCATCGAGCCCGTATGGGTTGAGCAAGCTGGCGCAGGAGATGACCGCGCTCGGGGCGGCGGCGCGAGACGGGCTGCCGGTCGTCGTGGCGCGGCCGTTCAATCACGCGGGGCCGCGGCAGGACCCGTCATACGCGACGGCGGGCTTCGCCCGGAAGATCGCGCTCGCTGAAGCGGGCCGCGCGCCGTGCGGGATCGCGGTCGGCAACCTCGATGCGTCCCGGGACCTGACCGACGTTCGCGACACCGTGCGCGCGTACCGGGCGCTCGCGGAACGCGGCGCCCCGGGGCGCGTGTACAACGTCTGCCGCGGTCAGGCGTACTCGGTCCGCGAGCTCCTCGGCGGTCTCATCGCGCTGGCGCGGGTTCCACTCGACGTGAGGCCGGACCCGGCCCTGTTCCGGCCCAACGACAATCCGATCGTCCTTGGCGATCCGTCGCGCATCACGCGCGAAACCGGCTGGCGCGCGGCGATCCCGATCGAGCGGACGCTCGGCGACCTGCTGGAGTACTGGCGCCAGCGGGTCGCGCTCGGCGACGAGTGCGCCTCATGAACCACCGATCACCACGGATCACGAGAGGCGACGGATCCCCACGGATCTCAGAGGCTGGCTCCTCCGAGACGCGCCGTCAGATCGTGCACATCACGATGGGGGGGTGGGCGCTGGGGCTGCGGTGGATCACGTGGCCTCAGGCGGCGGCGCTCGCGATCGCGGCGCTGGTCTTCAACGCATTCATCCTGCCGCGCACAGGCGGTCGGCGGCTCTACCGGCAGGAGGATGTTCGCCGTGGCGCGCCGATCGGCATCCTGCTCTATCCGCTGTCGGTGCTGCTGCTCGTCTTGGTGTTTCCGAATCGGTTGGACATCGTCGCCGCGGCCTGGGGCGTCATGGCGGCGGGCGACGGCTTCGCGACGATCGTTGGCCGCGCCCTCGGACGCACGCCCCTCCCGTGGAACCGCGACAAGACCGCGGAGGGCACGGCCGCGTTCATCGTCGCGGGAAGCGCAGCTGGCGTGTTCCTCGCCTGGTGGGTACGGCCCGCGGTCATGCCGGCGCCCGCGATAGCGTTCGCACTGGCCGCACCGATCGCCGCCGCGATCGTCGCGGCGCTGGTCGAAACGATCCCAGTCCGTCTCGACGACAACATCTCGGTGCCGGCATCCGCTGCGGCCACGTTGTGGATGGCGAGCCTGATCCAGCACGACGTCCGAACGGTCCTCGCCGATCCGCACTATCGTCGCATCGTGCTCGTCGGCATCGCCCTCAACGCCGCGGTCGCGTCCGCGGGCTGGCTGGCCCGAACCGTGTCGCTGTCCGGTGCGTTGACGGGCATGGTCATCGGATCGGTCATCTTCGCCGGGACGGCGTGGCGCGGGTGGCTGCTCCTGCTCGCCGCCTTCGTCGCCGCCTCCGTGACTTCGCGCATCGGACTCGGTCGTAAAACCGCGCTCGGCATTGCCGAGGAGCGTGGCGGACGCCGCGGAGCCGGGAATGCGATCGCGAACACCGGCGTCGCGGCGTGCGCGGCAGCGCTCGCCGTGCTCAGCCCGTACGGGGCGGTGTGCCTGCTGGCGCTCACGGCGGCGCTGGCG
>JBOGJB010000355.1:0-1688 GCA_050745085.1 Vicinamibacterales bacterium | reverse complement strand
ACCCAGGGCCGCGCTGGCCGAGAATCGCCAGCGCAAGCGCCCCGATCATGAACAGCGCGCCGAGAATGGCCGTTGCCTTGGTCAGCACGGTCGCGGCGCTGCGCGCGCCGAAGGCCGCCTGCGTCCCGCCGCCGCCGAACGCACTCGCGATGTCTCCCCCCTTGCCCTGCTGCAGCAGAATGACGACGAGCAGCAGCAGGCAGGCGAGGACGTACACGGTCGCGAGTAGGTAATAGAGCATAGTCCCCGATTATACAGCCGCCGGTCGGCTGCGCGCCACAATCTCATGGAACGCGTGCACATCCAGGCTCGCGCCGCCGACGAGCGCGCCGTCCACGTCCTGGTGCGCAACGAGGTCGCGGATATTGTCCGGCTTTACGCTGCCGCCGTAGATCACGTGACACTGCTCCGCGGCGTCGCCGCCGAACCACTGCCGCAGCCGCGACCGGATGTGCGCGTGCGCCTCGCCCGCCTGCTCCGGCGTCGCGTTGCGCCCGGTACCGATCGCCCAGACGGGCTCGTAGGCGATGACCAGCGCCGCCACTTGATCGGAGGTCAGCGCGTCGAGACCGTCCTTGATCTGCCGGTCGAGGACCGCGAACGTCTGGTTCCGCTCCCGCTCCTCGAGCGTCTCACCGATGCAGACGATCGGCGTCAGCCCGACGCCGAGCGCAGCGAGGGTCTTGCGGTTGACGGTCGCGTCCGTGTCGCCGAACCGCCGCCGCCGTTCGGAGTGGCCGACGATGGCGTACTCGGCTCCTGCCTCCTTGACCATCGCCGCGTTCACCTCGCCGGTGAACGCTCCCTCGCGCTCCCAGTACAGGTCCTGCGCCGCGATCCCGATCGGACTGTTCCGCGCCGCCTCCGCCGCGGCGTGGATCGCGGTGAACGGCGGCGCGACGACAATCTCGGCGTCGGTCACGTCCTTCACCATCAATCGGAACTCTTTGACGTAGACGACCGCTTCGTGCACGGTCTTGAACATCTTCCAGTTCGCCGCCAGGAACGGAATGCGCATCTTAGTCGTGCCTCGTGCCTCGTGCTTCGTGCCTCGTGCCTCGGGCGGGGCCTCGTGCCTCGTGCCTCGAGCCTACATCGCCTATCGATCCGGCAGGACCGCGACCCCCGGCAGCGTGCGCCCGCCGAGGAACTCGAGCGACGCGCCGCCGCCGGTCGACATGTGCGTGATCCGGTCCGCCACGCCCGCCTTCTTCACCGCCGCGATCGAGTCCCCGCCGCCGATGATCGTCATGCCCTTGACGCCTGCGACCGCGTTCGCCACGCCGATCGTGCCCTTCGCGAAGGCCTCGATCTCGAACACGCCCATCGGGCCGTTCCAGACGACGGTTTTTGCGCCGCGGATGACCTCCGCGTAGCGTCCGATGGTCTTTGGTCCGATGTCCACACCCATCCGATCGCCGATCCGCGCGTCCCCGACGTCGATCGTCTCGTACGGGGCGCCGGGCTCGATCTTCGTCGTGACGACGTGATCGACCGGCAACTCGAACCTGAGCTGCCGCGCGCGGGCCTGCGATTCGACCTGGCGCGCCGACTCGACGCGGTCCGGCTCGACGAGCGACTTCCCGGTCGGCACGCCGCGGCTCAGGAAGAAGGTGTACGCCATCGCGCCGCCGATGACCAGCGCGTCCAGCCGCGGCACGAGGTTCTCGATCACCTCGATCTTGTCC
>JBOGJB010000354.1:0-6330 GCA_050745085.1 Vicinamibacterales bacterium | reverse complement strand
GTCGAGGAGCCGGGCGGCCGGCACGCGCGGCGCGAGCCGCCGCAGCGCCGCCAGCTCGCTGAAGACGTTGAGATCGCCTACGCTCGCCAAGCTGTCGGTGCCGATCGCGACCCGCGCCCCGGACGCGTAGAAGCGCTCGACCGGTGGCTCGCCCACGCCAATCCAGGCGTTGCTCCGCGGACAGGTCACGATCGTCGCGCCGGCCGCCGCGAGCCGTCTCAGGTCGTCATCGCCGAGCTGGACAGCGTGCACGACGAGCGTCCGATCGCCGAGCACGCCGAGCCGCTCGAGATACTCGACCGGCCCGCAGCCCGGCGGCTTCCAGGCGCCGTTCCAGGCGTTGAGCTGATGCAACACATCCCGCCACGGCCCGCCGCCGTCGCGGAGAAACGCCATCTCTTCCGGCGACTCCCCCACGTGCACCGACGTGACGGCGTTACGCTCGTCCATCTGGCGCCTGATGGCCTGAAACAGCGCCGGAGAGACCGAATACGGCGCATGCGGCGCGAGCGCGGCCCGCACGCGGTCGGTCTCGATCTTCTTCGCGGCGTCCATGGCCTCCGACGCCATCCGCTCGGGATCGGGAGCGTTGAATCCAAGCAGCTCGTAGAAGACGACGGCCGAGAGGCCGGCGGCCTTGATGGCGGGGACCGCTCCGAGCGTGTTCGTGATGTCGCCGATGAGCGCCGTGCCGGCCGCGCGCGCCTCGGCGACGCCGGCCGCAATCCCGATCGGATCGTCCCCGCCCGCGGCGCGGCGCGCGCCGATCATCCGCCAGAACCAGGCGGTCATGCCGTCGCCCGCCGGCGGGACGCGACCGCGCAGCCAGGACAGCTCCAGGTGCGTATGCGCGTTCGCCAAACCGGGCAGGATCGCAACCCGGCCAAGGTCCACGGCCTGGGCCGGCTGCGGCGCCTCGTCGGATCCGCACCCGCGCACCCGACCCTGCTCGACGGCCAGCCACCCGTCACGGATCGGCGCGGAATCGATCGGGACTATCCAGGAGGCGCGGTAGACAATCACGTCCGCTGGCGGCGAGCTTTCTCGGTGGAGCTTCGAGCGGTGTAGTTCGTCAGCTCTTCGGGCATGGCCGTGTCGCCTTCCTGCTTCGCCACGGCGAGGCTGTGCATGCGCGGAACCTCGCGCTCGCGGAAGACGGGATCGCCGAGGATCGCATAGTGCATGTTGCGCCGCTTCGGGACGAAGCCGGCGTTCTCGATGTTCCGGACGATCTCGACCTCGTCCATGCAGTAGGCGGCGCCCGCGGCCCGGACGACGTTCTCTTCGATCATGACGCTGCCCATGTCGTTCGCGCCGAAGGCCAGGCTGAGCTGCCCGACCTTTCCGCCCTGCGTGACCCACGACGCCTGCAGGTTGTCGAAGTTGTCCAGCACGATGCGCGCGGTGGCGAGGGTGCGGAGGTAATCCACACCGGTCGCTTCAACCCCGCCCAGCTCGGTGTGCTCGGGCTGATAGCTCCAGGTGATGAACGCGGTGAAGCCGCCGGTCTCGTCCTGCAGATTGCGCAGCCGCATCAGGTGCTCGATACGGTCCTCGGGCGCGTCCACGCTCCCATACATCATCGTCGCCGTCGTTCGCAGCCCCGCCCGATGCGCGTGCCGCATGACGTCGAGCCACTCGTCCGCGGTCGCCTTGCCGTAGCAGTTGAGGAGCTTGCGGACGCGATCGACGAGGATCTCGGCGCCGCCGCCCGGGATGCTGTCGAGGCCTGCGGCCGTCAGCCGATCGATGACCGCCGGGACCGGGAGCTGCGACAAGCGGGAGAGGTGGATCACTTCCGGCGGCGACAGCGCGTGCAGCCGG
The DNA here is from genome assembly GCA_050745085.1 of Vicinamibacterales bacterium. Taxonomy (GTDB): domain Bacteria; phylum Acidobacteriota; class Vicinamibacteria; order Vicinamibacterales; family 2-12-FULL-66-21; genus DATAEE01. The sequence continues at coordinate 4,506 of JBOGJB010000354.1, read as the reverse complement.
AAGTCCGGATAGCGCTGCTTGATCGCGCGGAACAGGTCCTCGTACCACTGCAGGGGAAGGTCCGGATTGTGCCCGCCCTGCAGCAGAAGCTGAACGCCGCCGACCGCGATCGTCTCGTCGATCTTCTTGAACACCTCGTCGAAGCCGAGGACGTACCCTTCGTCGGACCCGACCGGCCGGTAGAACGCGCAGAAGGTACAGCGGGCGACGCAGACGTTCGTGTAGTTGACGTTGCGGTCGATGATGTAAGTGACAATGCCGTCCGGGTGCTTGCGCTCGCGGACGGCGTCCGCCATCCGGCCCAGCTCGGAGGTCGGAGCATGGAGGTAGACGTCGAGCGCTTCGGCGCTGGTGACGCGCGTCATTCGAAGAATCTGGGAGTGGCGTTCACGACCAGGCCCTGCTCCTCCGCCAGCTCGTAGAACCGCTCGAGGCCGGCCCGCTCGGCCTCGCCGAGGGTGTACGTCATATTATTCCTAAGGTAGGCCCGGCCGCGCGCCACGCGGATCGGGTCCCCCGCGCCGTAGGCCTCGGCGATCGCGTCGCCGGCGGCGACGCCGGCATCGCGCGCCGCCTGGAGCGTCCGCAGGTCGTCTCGCGTGAGCGCTCCGAGCCGCCCGGCCCAGAAGGCCCATACGAACGGGAGCCCGGTCAGCCCGTGCCACGCGTCGCCCAGGTCGATCTTCTCCAGCCCCGCGGCCTCAGTCGTTGCGAACAGCGCCGGGTCGCCGATCATGAGCGCGGCATCAGCCTTCCGCAACATCGACGTGAAGTCGGGCGGGAGCGTCACGAAGGTCGGCCGGAGATCGAAGGCGCGCGCGCACAGGATCTGCAGCAGCGCGACCGACGTCCTCGAGCTGGAGTCGAGCGCGATCGTCCGGACCTCGGCGATCGGCTTCGCACTGAAGAGGGCGACCGACGCGACCTCGCCGAACGACGCGATCGACACGCCGGGGACGATGCAGTAGCCGCCGCCTCGCAAATACTCGATCGACGGGATCATGCCCACATCGATCGAACCGTCGTGCAGGAGCACGGCGCAGCGGGAGGGCGGGTCGAACCGCAGCGCGTAGCGATCCGCGCGGGCGCCGAGGCCGTGCACGAGCGGGCGGGCGTTCAGGTAATCGACCGCCCCCAGCCGGATCCGCGGCGCCACCCAGCTCACCGGGGCGCGCCCGCGGCCGTCTCCGGCGTCTCCATGGACTCGAACCGACCGTTGCGCCGGACGGGCACGAGCGACGCCGCGAGGATGTTGCGCCTGACCTCTTCGAGCGGCGCGCGCCGCGGGCCAAGGAGGTTGACCGCCGCCGGATCGAGCGGGACCGCGTCGAGGTCGTTGGCCCCAAAGGTCAGCGCCACCTGCGCCAGCTTCGGCCCGTACAGCGTCCAATCCACCTGAATGGTGTCCACGTTGTCGAGGAACAGCCGCGCGAGCGCCACGAGCTTCACGTCGTCGTAGCCGGTGGTCGGCAACGCCGGATCGAGCGTGCGCGCAAGCGGTGCGAACGCCCGGGCGACGCCGCCGGGGAACGCCGCGGCCACGTCACGGACGCGTTGCAGCATCGCAACCGGATCGCGCGGTGACTTCTGAAGCGTCAGCCGCGCGATATCGAGCCCGGCGCCGTGCACGGCGCGGATCGCCTCGGCAGGATTCGCGAGCTGGTCGATCGCGGCCTCGGCGATCATCTCCAGTCCCAACGCTTTCAACCGAGCCGCGAGCGGCGGCAGCGGGCCGAGGTGCTCGAGGTCGTGAAGCGCGAAGCCCGTGACGGTCCGGCTACAGCCGGACACGCCGGGTGATTGAATGGACGATTGGACGAGTGATTGGACAAGAGATTCGATCCGTTCGGCATTCTCCGGCCGGCCCGTGATGCGGACTTCACCAGCCTCGGACGGTACCACCGACGGGGCGGGACTCAACACCGGCACGTCGAGCACGCGCACGAACGTCACGCGGTCCCCGTGCCGCGCCTTGCGTGCCTCGTCTGCCTGAACGCCGATGGCGATCAGGTCCGGCGTTTCGAGAAGCCGCTGCGCTTCCGCGGCGGTTATCACAGCGGGGCTTTCCATCTCTGCGCGATCCTCGCCCACAGCTCGGCGGCTCGCCGTCCAGCCTGCTCCGTGGTGGCCAGCCGCTTCGGCCATTCGCGCGTGAAACCTTCCGACGGCCACTTGCGCGTCGCGTCGACCCCCATCTTGCCGCCGTAGGCCGGCAGGTTCGAGGCGTTCTCGAGGTCGTCCATCGGTCCCTTCGTGAACTGGATGTCGCGGATCGCATCGATGTGCGTACCGACGATCCACGCGACTTCCGCCTCGTTCTGCACGTCCACGTCCTTGTCGACGACGACGATGATCTTGGAGAACATGAGCTGACCGAGGCCCCAGAACGCGTTCATGATCTTGCGCGCGTGGCCGGGGTAGCGCTTGTCGATCGACACCAGCACGAGGTTGTGGAAGATGCCGGCGGCCGGGAAGTGCATGTCGACGATCTCGGGGATCGTCTTGCGAATCAGCGGCAGGAAGATCCGCTCGCTCGCCTTGCCGAGATAGAAATCCTCCATCGGCGGGATGCCGACGATCGTCGTGTGGTAGATCGGGCGCTTCCGATGCGTGATGCAGGTCAGGTGAAACACCGGGAAGTCGTCCTCGAGCGAGTAGAAGCCGGTGTGATCGCCGAACGGCCCCTCGCGGCGCCGCTCGCCCGGCTCCACGTATCCCTCGAGGACGATCTGCGCGTTCGCGGGGACCTCGAGGTCCACAGTCGCACACTTCACGAGCTCGACGCGCTCGCGGCGGATGAAGCCGGCCAGCATGAGCTCGTCGAGTCCCTCCGGCATCGGCGCCGTCGCGGCGTACGCGAGCACGGGATCGGGCCCGAGCGCGACCGCGACGTCGAGGCGGCGGCCGAGCCGCTCGGCGACGCGGTGATGCTGCGCCCCGCCCTTGTGGCGCTGCCAGTGCATGGCGGTCGTCCGGCCGTCGAACACCTGCATGCGGTAGGCGCCGACGTTCCGCGCGCCGGACTCCGGATCCTTCGTGATGACGAGCGGGAACGTGATGTAGCGGCCGCCGTCCTCGGGCCAGCACCGCAGGATCGGGAGCGCGTCGAGTGTGCCGTCGCGCAGGACGACCTCCTGGCATGGCCCGTCCTTCACGGTCTTCGGCAGCACGTCGGTGAGGCGCGACATCTGCGGCAGCATCTTCATCGCGTCGAGGATGCCGGTCGGCAGCTTCGGCGTCGTCAGCTCGTCGATGTCCTTCGCCAGGTCGTCGAGCGTCTTCACCCCGAGCGCCAGGCACATCCGGGACATCGATCCGAACAGGTTGATCGCGACCGGAATGTCGAACCCGGCGGGACGCTCGAAAAGGAGCGCCGGCCCGCCGCCCGGCGACTTCGACGCCCGGTCCGTGACCGCGCAGATCTCGAGGTCAGGGCTCACGGGCTCCTGGACGCGCGCCAGCTCGCGCCGTCGATCCAGCTCGTCGATGAACGCGTTCAGGTCCTTAAACATTCAATGTCGAGCGAAGTCGGCATTGCCGGTTTCATAACACGCCCATCGGTCAGGGCCCTGCGATGTGAACGGCTGCACGTCCGCGCGTGGGGCTCGACGCCGCGCGGGTCTGCCACGGCTCCGCGGGCCGGAACACGCGGCTCCGCTCGGTACTCTGCCGCACCGCGGCGGTCCGGGTATTTGCACGTCCCCACTTTCTGAACGGGCAGCACCGAGAACGGTCGGAACGCCGGACGCCCCTTTCCTGGCAGACCGCCGCGACGAACTCGCTCCGCCGCCGTGTTGCGACTTCGCTCCTCCGGCCCGCTCCGACAGACCCGCGCGACGTCGATCCCCACGCGCTCGGGTTCCAAGGCGCGGCGGGGCGTGGCGGTGGCCGCCGACCTCACGGTCGCGCCGCTTCAGTGCGCAGCAGGAACGCGCGCAAGCGAGTATTCCGCGGCGACTTCCGTGACCACGATCCGTGACGTTCGGAAAACCCGTGGCGGTGCAGGCCGTGGTTGGGCCAAGCCCGGACAACCCGATAGTCGCCGCGTGGGCGAGGGGGTACCGAGCGGCGCGCGCGTTCCCGGCGCGAAGCCGTGGGGAGGCGGCCGCCGCCACGCCACGCCGGCTGCCTGACACCAACCGAAGCTGGTCCCGACCGGGGAAGTACCGGTTCTAGGGAGACTTGCGCAGCGTGCGCATCACGCGGCCGGCAGGCTGTCCCGCGACGCCGACGATCGCGCGGACGACGTAGTCGCCGGCGGGGAGCGATCCGATCGGGAGCTGCGCCGTGGCCGCGCGGCGATCGCCAGTAGCGGTCGGCGTCAGTGCCCCCGGAGCCGAGGCGAGCGCGGGGCCGTTGACCGTCGTCGCCAGCTCGAAGGTGACCGCCGCAGTGGCGTTCCTGGCGAGGTCGAAGATCTCGAGATAGGCGATCGCCACCCGCTCGCTGCCGAACTGCAGGCGGGGCACGAGGCCTCCCTCCGACACTCCCAGCACGATCCCGCTC
>JBOGJB010000353.1:0-3632 GCA_050745085.1 Vicinamibacterales bacterium | reverse complement strand
GGGCTGCATGGTCGAGCCCCATCGGCTAAGATTCAGAATCGTGCCTCGCCAGTATGACGTGCTCACGATGGGACGGAGTTGTATCGACCTGTACGCACACGAGATCGGCGTGCCGATCACGAGCGTCCGCAGTTTCGACGCCTATGTCGGCGGCTGCCCGACGAATATCAGCGTGGGCACGCGCCGGCTCGGGTTGCGCTCGGCGCTGCTGACAGCCGTAGGCGACGACCAGATTGCCGACTTCGTTCTGCACTTCCTCGAGCGCGAAGGCGTGGAAACCCATTTCATTGCGCGCAAGCCGGGACACCGCACGAGCGCCGTTGTCCTGACCATCCAGCCGCCCGATCGGTTTCCGCTCACGTTCTATCGGGACAACTGCGCTGACCGCGAGCTCACCATCGATGATGCGCGGCGGGCGCCCGTGGCGGACAGCGAACTGCTGCTGGTCACCGGTACCGGCCTGAGCCACGAGCCCGCGCGCAGCGCGACGCACTACGCGGCGCAAGGCGGGCGCGAGGCCGGCACGCGCGTGCTGGTCGACATCGACTACCGTCCCGACCAGTGGCGCGATCGAGCGGCGTTCAGCGACCAGATGCTCAGGCTGCTGGCTACGGCCGATATTGCGATCGGCACGGAAGAGGAGGTGCAGGCGGCGGCCGACACCGACGATCTCGACGCAGCGATCCCGCGCCTCCTCGAGACGGGTATCGACGCGCTCGTGCTCAAACGCGGCAGGCACGGCGCCGTCATCCACCGTGGATCCGCCGCCCAGGCGGCGGTGCCGCCGTTTCAGATACAGGTTCTGAACGTGCTCGGCGCGGGCGATGCGTTTGCGAGCGGCCTGATTTACGGGATCCGTCAGGGCTGGCCGCTTGAGCGCGCGGCGCGCATGGGCAATGCGGTCGGCGCCATCGTGGTGACGCGCCGCGCCTGTGCCAACGACATGCCGACGCAAGCGGAAGTCGAGGCATTCGTCGCTGAACGCGGCGGCTGGTAGGGCGGCCTTCTCACCCCGCCAAAGAGGGTCCAATGGCCACAAGACGATTGACGATGGGACAGGCGCTCGCCGAGTTTCTGAAACATCAGCGCGTGCGCCGTGATGAACAGGAACACGACTTCTTTGCGGGCATCTGGGGCATCTTCGGCCACGGCAACGTCGCGGGGCTCGGACAGGCGCTTTACGAGCAGCGCGACTCGTTCCGCTACTATCTCTGTCGCAACGAGCAGTCGATGGTGCACACAGCGGCCGCGTTCGCGAAGATGAACAACCGGCTTCGGACGTTCGCGTGCACGAGCTCGATAGGGCCCGGCGCCACCAACATGATCACCGCCGCGGCGGGCGCCACCATCAATCGGCTGCCGGTGCTGCTGCTTCCCGGCGACATCTTCGCGGCGCGACGCCCCGCGCCGGTACTGCAGCAGCTCGAATCCCCCTCGACGCAGGACATCTCCGTGAACGACTGCTTCAAGCCGATCTCGCGCTACTGGGATCGGATCAACCGGCCCGACCAACTCGGGTACGCGTTGATGGAAGCGATGCGGGTCCTCACATCCCCGGCAGACACGGGAACGGCGACGCTGGCGCTTCCGCAGGACGTGCAGGCGGAGGCATGGGACTACCCGGTCGCGCTGTTCGAGCCGCGGGTGTGGGTCATTGCGCGGCCGCGGGCCGACGAAGGGCTCCTCGCGCAGGCGGTCGCCCTCATCTGTGGCGCCTCGCATCCGCTCATCGTCGCCGGCGGCGGGGTCATCTATGGCGACGCGACGGAGAGCCTTCGCCGCTTCGTCGAGGCAACCGGCATCGCCGTCGGCGAGACGCAGGCCGGCAAGGGGTCGCTGGTGTTCGATCATCCCCAATCGCTCGGCGCGATTGGCGTCACGGGCACGCTGCCCGCGAACGTCATGGCGCGCGATGCTGACGTCGTCATCGTGGTCGGATCCCGCCTGAGCGACTTCACGACGGCGTCGAAGACGGCGTTCACCAACCCGCGAGTCCGCTTCATCAACATCAACGTCGCGGAGTTCGACGCGACCAAGCATGCCGGCGTCGCGCTCGTGGCCGACGCGCGCGTGACGCTCGACGAGCTTGGCGCGCGCATCGCGGGCTACTCGGTGCCCACCACGTATCGCGAGCGGGTTGCAGCCTTGAAAGCGGCCTGGGAAGCGGAAGTCGATCGGATCTTCAACCTGAATCACGGCCCGCTGATCAGCCAGGGGGAAGTCATCGGGCTCGTCGGCGAGAGCGCGGGCCCGCGCGACGTCGTGGTCAACGCTGCGGGCAGCGCGCCGGGCGATTTGCACAAGCTGTGGCGTTCGCGGGACCCCAAGAGCTATCACCTGGAGTACGGCTACTCGTGCATGGGATACGAGATTGCCGGCGGGCTGGGCGTGAAGATGGCCGCGCCCGACCGCGAGGTGTACGTGCTGGTCGGCGACGGGTCCTATCTGATGATGGCGCAGGAGATCGTCACGGCGGTGCAGGAGGGCGTGAAGCTGACGATCGTCATCCTCGACAACCAGGGATTCGCGAGCATCGGCGGTTTGTCGCGGTCGGTCGGCTGCGCGGGATTCGGGACCGAATACCGGTATCGCGATCCGCGGACGGGACAACTCGACGGCCAGGCGCTGCCGGTCGACCTCGCCGCGAACGCCGCGTCGCTCGGCGCAGCCGTCATCCCGGCGCGCACGCGCGAGGAAGTTCGCGAGGCGCTGAGGGCGGCGCGCGCGTCCGACCGCACGACCGCCGTCGTCGTGCCGGTCGATCGTCTTCAGGGTGTCGGCGGCTACGAATCGTGGTGGGACGTGCCGATTGCCGAAGTGTCGTCGGTCGAGGCAGTGCAGCGCGCTCGCGAGGGTTACGAGCGCAACCGGCAGCGCGAGCGGCAGTTTCTCTGATGGCGGCGATTCGCGTCGGAAACGCGCCCTGCTCGTGGGGCGTGCTGGAGTTCGAAGCGTCGGCCGCGGCGGCCGGCGCCGATCAGGTGCTCGACGAAATCGCCGCGACCGGCTACGACGGCACGGAGCTGGGCGACTGGGGATTCCTGCCGACGATGCCCGGCGAGCTGCGCGCCGCGCTCGTCGGGCGCAACCTCGCGCTCATCGGCGCGTTCGTCAACGTTCAGCTCTCGAGACCTGAGGCGCACGCGGCGGGCGAGGCCGCCGCGCTGCGCACGGCACGTTTGCTCAGCTCCACGAGCACCGAGGCGCCGGTGATCGTGCTCGCCGACGAACCGGCTGCCGTGCCGCTCCGCACCGAGCGTGCCGGGCGCATCCGGCCCGAAGACGGTCTCGACGTCGAGGCCTGGTCGACCGTCGCGCGCGGCGTCGAGCGCATCGCAGGCGCGGTCCGGTCGGCCACCGGTCTGCGCACGGTCTTCCATCATCATTGCGCGACGTGGGTCGAGACACCGGACGAGGTCGAGACGCTGCTCGCCCGCACTGATCCTGACCTCGTCGGGCTCTGCCTCGACACCGGGCACCTCGCGTACGGGGGTGGTGACCCCGTTACGATGATCGAGCGCTTCGGCGATCGCGTGTGGCACGTCCACTTCAAGGACTGCGAGCCGGACCTCGCGCGCCGGGCGCGCGCGGAAGCCTGGCGCTATCAGGAGGCGCTGCGGCACGGGCTGTTC
>JBOGJB010000352.1:0-8385 GCA_050745085.1 Vicinamibacterales bacterium | reverse complement strand
CTACAACGCCGCGCCCGACCCGGTCTCGTTCGTCTTGCCCGACGGCGCGGGCGCGGCGGATGGCCGCACGCCGGGCTGGGTCAGCCTCCTCGACACCGAAGAACCGGACCGCGCTCCGCGCTCCGTCGCCGCGGGGGATCGCTTCACGCTCGCGGGGCGCGCGATCGCGGTGTTTGCACGCCATCCCTGACGCACGCATGACCACGACGCCGTTCCGGCGGGTCGGCGAGCTGCCCTTCCTGACGCTGGCGCCATACGGCTTCCACTGGCTCCGGATCCGGCCGTGACCACCTCTCAGAGTGCGCAGGGGATCCAGGGGTCCCGCGGGCTCCCTTCCGGCCCGGCCGGGCGAGCGCCCATCAGCACATACCGGCTGCAGCTCCACGGCGGGTTCCCCTTCGCTGCCGCGCGATCGGCGGTGCCCTATCTCGCGCGGCTGGGCGTCACCGACTGCTACCTGTCGCCGATCTTCGCGGCGACGCCGGGCAGCACGCACGGCTACGACGTCACGGACCATAACCGGATCAACGACGAGCTCGGTGGGCCCGACGAGTACGACCGCCTGTCGGTCGCGATCGCCAGCGCCGGCATGGGTCAGCTCCTAGATATCGTTCCGAATCACATGGGCGTGGATGGCGCCTCGAATCCGTGGTGGCGCGACCTGCTCGAGAACGGCCTCTGCTCGGTGGGCGCACGGTTCTTCGATATCGACTGGACGCCCGTCAAGCCGGAGCTGCACGGCCGGGTGCTGCTGCCGATCCTCGGCGATCAGTACGGCCACGTGCTCGAGCGGGGCGAGCTGCGGCTCGCCTACGCCGAGGGACGGCTGGAGCTGCACTACGGCGATCGCCGGCTCCCGATCAACCCGAAACAGTTTCCGCTCGTCCTCCGGCACGGCATCGACGGCCTCAAGGCGGAGCTCGGCGATGACCTGCCGCTCGGCGAGTTTCTCAGCATCCTCTCGGCGCTCAACAACCTGCCGCGGGCCGACGACCCGACGCCGGAGGCCATCGTCGAGCGGCGACGCGAGAAGGACATCGCTCGCGAACGGCTGGCGCGGATCGTCGACACGTCGCCGCGGCTGCGGCGCCACGTGGACGAGGCGATCGCCGCGGTCAACGGCGAGCCGGGACGGCCGTCGAGCTTCGACACGCTGCATGAGCTGCTCGAGGCGCAGCCGTACCGGCTCGCGTACTGGCGGACGGCGGCACACGAGATTAACTACCGCCGGTTCTTCGACGTCAACGGGCTGGCGGCGCTGCGGGTCGAGGACCCCGAGGTCTTCCAGGCGACGCACGGCCTGCTGTTCGACCTGCTGCAGCGCGGACAGGTGACCGGCGTCCGCGTCGATCATCCCGACGGGCTCTTCGACCCCGGCGGGTATTTCGAGATGCTGCAGGGGCTGGCGTCGCGCGCGTGGAAAACAGAGCGCGCGCCGGGGATCCGCGGGCCGCTCTTCGTCGTCTCGGAGAAGATCCTGTCGTCCGGCGAATCGCTGCCGGGCTCGTGGCCGGTCGCCGGCACGACCGGCTATGGCTTTCTCCTCGACCTCAGCGGGCTATTCGTGGACGAGGCGGGAGCGCGGCGGCTGCGCCGGACCTACACGCGTTTTACCGGCCTGCGCGCGTCGTTCCACGATGTGGCGTACGAGAGCAAGCGGCTGATCATGAACACGGCGCTGGCGAGCGAGCTGAACGTGCTGGCGCACGCGATGGACCGGATCAGCGAGCAGAACCGGAAGGCGCGCGACTTCACGCTGAACAGCCTCCGCGACGCGATCGCGGAGGTCGTCGCCTGCTTCCCCGTCTACCGCACGTACGTCACGTTCGACGGCTGGAGCCTCGACGATCGCCGGACGGTCGACACGGCGGTGCGTCTTGCGAGGCGCCGAAACCCCGCGCTCGAAGCGTCGGGGTTCGAGTTCCTGCGCGAGGTGCTGCTGCCGCGCGGCGTGAACGAGCCGGTGACGGCCGCTGAAGAGCTGGACCCGACCGATCGACGCACCGGCTACCCTCCGGCGTCGGACGCCGAGCGCCGGGAGCGGCTCCAGGTCGCGATGAAGTTCCAGCAGTACACCGCGCCGGTGCAGGCGAAAGGGATCGAAGACACGGCGTTCTACCGTTACAACGTGCTGCTGTCGCTCAACGAGGTCGGCGGCGATCCGTCACGGGCCGGGGGGTCGGCCGACCGGTTCCACGACGCGAACCGGAGCCGGCGCGAGTGGCTTCCGAGCGGGATGCTGACGACCGCGACGCACGACACGAAGCTCGGCGAAGACGTGCGCGCGCGCCTGGCCGTCCTCTCGGAGCTGACGGAAGAATGGTCGCGTGACGTGTCGCGCTGGCGGCGCGTCAATCAGGCGCACCGGACGATCGTGGACGACGAGCCGGCGCCGGACAGGAACGATGAGTATCGCTTCTACCAGGCACTGGTGGGCCTCTGGCCGCCCGAGGCGCCGCGGACGGCGAACGACGAGCTGGTCGCGCGGCTGCGCGAGTACATGCACAAGTCGATCAAGGAGGCGAAGGTCCACACGAGCTGGATCAACGAGAACCGCGCGTACGACGCGGCGACGGCGAGCTTCGTCGAGCGCTCGCTGACGGGGGCGGGCGGCGCGAGGTTCCTGCCGCTCGTCCTGCCGTTTGTCGAGCGGGTGGCGCGACACGGGGTCGTGAACTCGCTCGCCCAGCTCGCGCTCAAGCTCACCTCGCCAGGCGTCCCGGATTTCTATCAGGGGACCGAGCTCTGGGACCTGTCTCTCGTGGATCCGGACAACCGGCGGCCCGTGGATTTCGAGCATCGCGCGCAGCTGCTCGACACGCTCGAGCCGTTGATCGACCACGGATTCCGCGGATCACGAGCCACGGATTTCACCGATTCCACGGATCAAGGGGTCGCTGAGCTGCTCGTCTCGTGGCCAGACGGCCGCATCAAGCTGTTCGTGACGGCATGCGGCCTGCGGCTGCGGCGTTCGGATCCTGAGCTGTTCGTGCAGGGCGACTACCTGCCGCTCGAGACCGAGGTCACCGTCCCCGCCGGCGTCGTCGCGTTCGCGCGAACGCTGAACGATCGGGCGCTCATCACGATCGTGCCGCGCCTGACTGCCTCGCTATGCTCGAGTGAGCACGCGTTTCCCATCGGATCGGAGTGCTGGAAGACGTCGCGCGTGGTGCTGCCGCCAGAGCTCGCGTCGCGCCGTTATCGACACGTCCTGACCGGCGACGGCGTTGAGCCGACGCGGACCGCCACGCAGAGCTGGATCTTCGTGGGGCAGGCTCTGCAGGGACTTCCGGTTGCGATCCTCGTCGGGTCTTAGTGCTTAGTTCTTTGTGCTTAGTAGGACTGCGCTCGCGACAGCCTTCGCTGACAGGGATACTCGGCCTATCTCATCCGCAGATGAAACACTCCACGCATGAAAAGGGGCTCAGTGAACGCCCGTCCCCTGGGTTTTCGGCCGGTCGATGCGCGCATTCGCCCTCCGCAGCTGTCCCAGGATCGCGCATCCGATCTCAGAAATGAGCGATCCCTGGATCCGCGGTCAGCGACGACAGTGGCGAGGCGAAGTCGTCCTAAGGACTAGGCACTAAGAACTAAGAACTGACATACCTGCTGAGATCCGTCCTGCCCGTCTTGAGCAGGAGCGGCTTCCACAGGTCCTCGACTTTCTCGAGCCGCGCGCGGACGTTGTCGATCCGCCAGTCCTCGATCTCGACGCCCCGTTCGACTTCTTTCCACGTGACCGGCGTCGACACGGGCGCGCGCGTTCGCGGACGCACGGAATAGATCGACGCCAGCGTCCGGCCCCAGGCGTTCTGGTTGTAATCCACGAGCACGCGCCCCTTCGGCCGCTTCGCCACCTTGTAGACCGAGGTCATCAACTGCGGATGGCGCGACGCCAGCTCGATCGCCAGCGCTTTCGCGAACGTCCAGACCTGCTTCTGCGTGGGCCCCCGTAGGATCGGCACGTAGACGTGCATGCCACGCGAGCCGGTCGTCTTCACGAGCGGCTTCATCCTCAGCCCGTCGAGCGCGTCCCGGACGATGAGCGCCGTGTCGCGGACCATCGCGAACGTCGCCCCCTCGCCAGGATCGAGATCGAAGTGCAGGTAGTCCGGCCGATCGACGTCGTCGCACCGTGCGTACCACTGGTTCAGGTCGATGCAACCGAGGTTGATGACCCAGAGGAGCGCGGCGAGGTCCTGGATCATCGGAAAGTGAATGATGCTGCCGGACCCGTGCTCGATCGCGCAGGTCTGAATCCACTCGGGGCGCGGCGAGGGGGCGCGCTTCATGAAGAAGAACTCGCCGTACGCCCCGTTCGGGTAGCGCTTCATGACCATCGCGCGTTCTTTCACGTGCGGCAGCAGGTACGGCGATACGTCCGCGTAGTACTGCAGAAGATCGCCTTTGGTGATCTTGAGATCGGGCCAGAACAGCTTCTGAAGGTTGGTGAGCTGAACCTTGCGCGGGCCGATGGTCAGAAGGATGTTGGCGGAGCTTGTGGGGATCTTCAGGCGAGGCATGGGACGTTCAAGTCGCGGAGTTGGGGGGCGCTCCCAGAGCGCGTCCTCCGTCACACTCTGCGTCCTGCAGCGCGAAGCGGTTCGAGCTTCGGCGGGCGCGGACCGCGGCGGACGGCTCCGGCCACCGGCTGATACTCCAGCTCGAGCGCCGCCGCGACCGCGCGCAGCATGAGACCGCCGCGGCTCATGTCGCCGCGCCCGACGAAGTCGGACGGAAACAGCAGACGCTGGCCGAAGATGTCGACGAGGAGATCGACGTACTTCGGCGACGCAATGCTCCCGAGCAGGACGACGTCGCAGTCCGGCCCGACCTCCCCGGCGAGGGCCTCGGCGCTCCGGACGAGTGGGCCGCGGTAGGCGGCGTTGCCGGCATCCACGCTCTCGGCGGCGAACCGGCGCAACGCATCGATCGTGATCGGCGTGTCCGGCGCGCGGAGCCCGGCGCTCGACGTGATGATGAGGACGCCGTCTTCCGCCAGGGTGCCTTCACCTGTCGGCTCGGGGGGTCGCGCAAACGCCCGCGCATACGCGAGCTTGCCCCGGAAGTACAAACCGCTCACGAAGCTGAACACTTCGCCAATCGGCGCGGCGCCATGCCTCAGGCGGGCGGCGAGATCGAAGGATGCGCGGGGGGAGATAATCTGCTGCGCCCGCCGGCCGGAACAGTTAGCCGGAGACAGCAGGAAGATCCGTGACACTGGCGAGTGCAGCCCGATTTCGCCATCGGCCTTCGGCATTCGGCACTCTCAGATTGACCAACGGAGGAGCACCGCCCCGACGGTAAACCCGGCGCCGACTGAGGCAAGCAGGACGAGATCACCTTTCGTCAGGCGTCCCTGCGCCACCGCGTCGGCGAGCGCGAGCGGGATGGTGCCCGCGGTCGTGTTGCCGTACCGCTCGAGGTTGATGACGACCCTCTTCGAATCGAACCCGAGCCGATCGGCTGCCGCGTTGATGATGCGCGCGTTCGCCTGGTGCGAGACGAACAGGTCCACGTCTTTCGGGTCGGTGCCGGTCTTCTCGAGCAGGCGGCGGCTAATCTCTTCGGTCTTCCGCACAGCGAACCTGAAGACGGTCTGGCCGTCCTGCTTGACGTAGTGCAGCCGCTGGTCGATGGTCTCGTGGGACGCGGGCCGAAGGCTGCCGCCCGCCGGCATGCACAGCGCCGCCCCGCCGCCGCCGTCTATTTCGTGCGCGAAGTCGATGATCGCCGGCTCGCCGTCCCTCGCCGGCGACAGCACGACCGCGCCCGCGCCGTCCCCGAAGAGCACGCACGTGGCGCGGTCCTTGTAGTCGATGATGCTCGACATGATGTCGGCGCCGACGACGAGCGCGTGGTCGTGGGCGCCGGTCGCGATCATCTGATGGCCGGTCGTCAGCGCGTAGGTGAAGCCCGAGCAGGCGGCGCCGAGGTCGAACCCCCACGCGCGGCTCGCGCCGATCTTGTGCTGCAGCAGACACGCCGTGCTGGGGAAGATCATGTCCGGCGTCGTCGTGCCGACGACAATGAAGCCGATGTCGGCCGGCGTGAGGCCGGCCTGTTTGATCGCGCAGAGCGCCGCTTCCTTTGCCAGGTCGGACGTGCCGACGCCGGCGTCGGCGATGTGCCGCTCGCGGATGCCGGTCCGCTGCAGGATCCACTCGTTGTTGGTGTCGACCATCTTCTCGAGGTCGGCATTCGTCAGCAGCCGCGGCGGGACATACGTCGACAGCGCCGCGATCTTCACGCGTCTCACCACAATCTCGAATCCTTTCCAGGGGCGGGGAGCCCGAAATACTCGTACGCGCGCGCGGTCGCGACGCGGCCGCGCGGCGTGCGATCGAGGAAGCCGATCTGCATCAGAAACGGCTCGTAGATATCCTCGATCGCGTCCTTATCCTCGCTGGTGGCGGCCGCCAGGCTGTTCAGCCCGACCGGGCCGCCGCCGAACTTGTCGATGATCGCGCGGAGCAGCCGTCGATCGATCTCGTCGAACCCACGCTCGTCCACTTCCAGCAGCTTCAGCGCCTCGAGCGCGACCGCCGCAGTGATCCGGCCGTCGGCGCGCACCTCCGCGAAATCCCGTAGGCGGCGCAGCAGCCGGTTGGCCACCCGCGGCGTCCCGCGCGAGCGCCGCGCGATCTCGGCGAGCGCCGGCTCGTCGATGGGCACGCCGAGGATCCCGGCCGAGCGGCGGACGATCAGCCGGATGTCATCCTCGGCGTAGAAGTCCAGCCGGTGCACGATCCCGAACCGCGCCCGGAGCGGCGAGGTCAGCAGCCCCGCCCGTGTCGTCGCGCCGACGAGCGTGAAGCGCGGCAGCGGCACCTTCACCGACCGCGCGCCCGGCCCCGTGCCGATCACGATGTCGAGCTCGTAGTCCTCCATCGCGGGATAGAGGATCTCCTCGATCACGGGGCTCATCCGGTGGACCTCGTCGATGAAGATCACCTCCCGCTCCTGCAGGCTGGTGAGCATCGCGGCGAGATCGCCCGGCTTCTCGATGACCGGCCCGGCCGTGGCGCGCACGGGCACGCCCAGCTCGTTGCCGATGACGTAGCCGAGCGTCGTCTTGCCGAGGCCGGGCGGGCCGTACAGGAGGACGTGGTCGAGCGCCTCCTGACGCTGCCGCGCCGCGGCGATCGCGACCTGCAGGTTCTCGCGCACGCGGTCCTGGCCGACGTAGTCGTTCAGCGTGCGCGGGCGCAGGCCCGCCTCGTACTGCGTGTCCTCGTCCACGCGCGACGGGGCCACGAGCCTGGGGTCAGTCACAATGCCGCTACCTCTTTACCAGAGTCTTGAGTGCCTTCTTCAACGCCCCGTCAAAATGCTCTTCTCCGTCCTTCACCACGGCGCCGACGGCCTTCTCGGCGACGGCCGGCTGATAACCGAGATTGAGCAACGCCGAGATCAGATCGTCCCGGAGCGCGTCGCCGGCCGCCGCGGGAGACGCCGACTCGGCCGCCGCGAGCGACGCGGGCAGCTTGTCGCGCAGCTCGAGGCTGATGCGCTCGGCCGTCTTCTTGCCGATGCCGGGGATCTTCGTCAGCCGCGAGACGTCCTGCGCCCGGATGGCGCGGACCAGGTCCGGCGGCTCGATGCCCGACAGCACCGCGAGCGCGAGCTTCGGGCCGACGCCGTTGACCCCGATCAGCCGCTCGAAGAGCTGCAGCTCCAGCGGCGTCGCGAAGCCAAAGAGGGCGAGCGCGTCCTCACGCACGTGCGTGTGGACGCGCAGCGCCACGTCGGTTCCGGGCTCGCCCAGATTGTAGAACGTCGAGAGCGGAATCTGTACGTCGTACCCGACGCCGCTCACATCGACAATCGCGCGCGAAGGGTGTTTTTCCAGAAGGCGGCCAGTGATCCTCGCGATCACGGCTGGGGCCGGTAGTCGCGCCAGCGCCGCGGCACGATGCGCGCCGGCACCGTCCGCGCCGCCGCGTCCGCGATCCGCCCTGTGTGATGCAGGTGGCAGATCGCGACGGCGAGCGCATCGGCGGCGTCGTGCGGCGTCGGCGCGGCGTCGAGGCCGAGCAGCAGGCGGATCATGTGCTGGATCTGCCGCTTCTCGGCGCGGCCGTAGCCGACGACCGCGCGCTTGATCTCGGCCGGGGCGTACGCGGCGACCGGTACCCCGGCGCGGGTGGCGGCGACGAGCGCGACGCCGCGCGCGTGGCCGAGCGTCAGCGCGCTCCGCACGTTGCGCGCGTGGAACACGTCCTCGATCGCGACGCAGTCCGGACGATAACGTTCCAGCAGATCCGCCAGCCCGTCGTAGATGGTCAGGAGCCGCTCGGGAAACGGCGTGCGCGCGGCGGAGGTAAGCGCGCCGCAGATGACGAGGCGGTGGCGGCTGCCGTCGCTCTCGACGCAGCCGTAGCC
>JBOGJB010000351.1:0-5151 GCA_050745085.1 Vicinamibacterales bacterium | reverse complement strand
CCTACGGCGATGCCGATCAGGATCATTGATGACACTCACTGAGAAGGTGAACGCCGACATCGCCACCGCGATGAAGGCAAAGGACTCCGCCCGGCTCTCGGCGCTCCGCATGATGAAGGCGGCGATCATGAACAAGGAGGTCGAGAAGGGACGCAGCCTCGATGACGCCGAGGTGGTACAGGTCGTGACGTCGCTCGTCAAGCAGCGCCGCGACTCGATCGAACAGTTCTCGAAGGCCGGCAGGACGGACCTCGTCGACAAGGAGTCGGCCGAGGTCGTCGTTCTCGAGGCGTACCTTCCGCCCGCCGCCACCGCCGAGGAGATCGACGCCGCCATTGCCGCGGCCATCGCGGAAACGGGCGCCGCGTCGGCGAAAGATCTTGGACGCGTGATGAAGGCTGTGATGCCGAAGCTCGCCGGCACGACCGTCGATGGGCGGGCGGTGAACGAGATCGTGCGCCGTAAACTGGACCGCGGATAAGCGAGATGACGTGATGAAATGCGTGACGAGAAAGTTACAGGAGGGCAGCAAACTTTTTTACAGCCCTGCCGTCTAATCAGGTGAAAGGCCCGAAAGAGCCTCTCATCCATCCTCCAGGCGAGGCCCTTGCCGGCGCGCGCAACGCCGGCAGGGGCTTTCGTCTTTCACCACGGACTCGACGGATCACAGAGACGTCGGTGGCTCGAATCCGCGCACTGTCCGCCGGCGGACGCTGTCCGCTGTGGTACGCTCGAGTCACTTGACGAGCCGCCTCGCCCGATCCGCGGGCCTCATCGGCATCGCCACCACCACCAGCCGCCTGCTGGGGCTGGTCCGCGACCGCGTGCTTGCGCACTTTTTCGGCGCGGGCGACGCGATGGACGCGTTCAACGTGGCCGCCCGCATTCCGAACCTGGTACGCGATCTGTTCGCCGAAGGGGCAATGAGCGCGGCGTTCGTGCCGACGTTCACCCGCGAGCTCACGACGCGTGGAAAGGAGCGCGCGTGGCGGCTGGGCAGCCAGGCGCTCAACGCGCTCGCAATCGCCACGTCCGTCATCGTCCTGCTCGGCATCGTGTTCGCGTGGCCGCTCTCGACGTTTTACGCCGGCAGCTTCGACGCCGTCCCCGGAAAGCTGGAGCTGACCGCGTCGCTCACGCGGATCATGTTCCCATTCCTCACCATGGTCGCGATCGCGGTTGCGTTCATGGGCATGTTGAACTCACTCGGCCGTTTTTTTGTGCCCGCGCTCTCGCCGGCGATGTTCAACGTGGCGGTCATTCTGAGCGCGCTCCTGATCGCGCCGCTCGTCGCGCGGTTCGGGATCCATCCGATCTTCGGCATCGCGATCGGCACGCTCCTCGGCGGCCTCGGGCAAATTGCACTGCAGTGGCCCGCGCTCCGCGCCGAAGGCTTCCGCCATCGCTGGCGGCTCGATCCGCACGACCCGGCGCTCCGCGAGATCCTCGTGTTGATGGGACCCGGCACTATCGGTGTCGCGGCGACGCAAATCAACCTGTTCGTGAACACCGTGCTCGCGACCGGCCAGGGGACCGGTGCGGTGTCGTGGCTCAACTACGCGTTCCGGCTGATGTACCTGCCGATTGGCCTGTTCGGCGTGTCGATCGCTACCGCGGCGCTGCCCGACATCTCGCGCCACGCCGCGCGGGAGTCGCTGGCCGACGTCCGGCAGACGATTTCATACGGGCTCCGGATGATGCTGATGTTCAACGTCCCGGCAGCTGTGGGGCTCGTCGCGCTCGCGTCACCGATCGTCGGGCTGATCCTGGAGAGCGGTGCTTTCACCGAGACGGACACGATCGCCACCGCCGGCGCGCTCGTTTACTACGCGCCAGGCCTGCTCGGCTATTCGGCGGTGAAGATCGCGACTCCGAGCTTCTACGCGCTGCGCGACGCGCGCACGCCGGTCCTGGTCAGCATGCTGGCGGTCGGCACCAACCTCGTGTTGAACCTGACGCTCGTGCAGATTCTGGGTTACCTCGGCCTCGCGCTCGGGACGGCGCTCGCGGCGCTGGTTAACGCCGGCGTGCTGCTCGTGCTGCTCCGCCGCCGGCTGGAGGGCCTCGACGAGCAGCGCCTCGCCGTCGCCTTCGGCAAGATCGCGCTCGCGTCCGCCGTGATGGGACTCGCGGCGTGGGGCGTCGAACGCGCGATGTGGACGTTCGTGCCGGGTACCGGGTGGATGCCGCGTGGCGTCCGGGTCTTCTCGGCGATCGCCGTGGCGCTCGTCGTCCTGGCGGGGGCGGCGCGCGCGCTCAGAATCCGGGAGTTCGAGGATGCGTCCCGCCGGGTTCTCCAGCGGCTGAAGCGGTGAAAGCCCCGCGGGGAATCCACCCCACCGTCCTGCTGCTGGCCGCGACGCATTTCATGGTCGACGGCTACGGCAACATCTACGCGCCGCTGCTGCCGCTGCTTATCCCGCGGCACGGGATGGACCTCAAGACCGCCGGCGCGCTCACGATGCTGTTCCAGATCGCGGCGTCGGTATGCCAGCTCGCCTTCGGCCACCTGGCCGACCGCTGGCGCCCGCGGCTCCTGCTCAGGACAGGGCCGATCGTTGCCGTTACCCTCCTGAGCCTGACCGGCCTCGCCCAGTCGGTGCCCATGCTCGCCGTGATTCTGGTCGCGGGCGGGCTCGGGTGCGCGATGTTCCATCCGCCGGGAGCCGCGCTCACCCACCGCCTCGGACGGGGGCGGCCCGGCTTTGCGATGTCGGTTTACATCACCGGCGGGTCGCTCGGGTTTGCGATGGGACCGCTGCTTTTCGCGCCCTTCGTGGATCGGTTCGGGCTGGAGTGGAGCCCGCTCGTGGCGCTGCCGGGACTGCTGCTCGCGGCGGTCGCCGCCGGCCGGATTCCGCCCATCACCCTCGTCGAGCACGGCGCCGGCGGCGGCTTCCGAGCCCTCCGCCCGTACTTCAGGCCGCTCGCGTGCCTCTACTCAATCGTCGTCTTGCGCACGCTCACGTCGCTGGCGTTCGCCACGTTCGTTCCGGTCATGCTCACGCGGCGCGGCGTCAGCCTGGGCGCCGCCGGTGCGCAGGTGGCGCTGTACCTCTTCGCAAGCGGCCTGGGCGGGTTCCTGGGCGGCCCGGCGGCCGACCGCTGGGGCGCGCGGCGCGTGATCATGATCTCGCTCGTCTTGTCGGCGCCGTTTCTCGCAGTGGCCCCGCTCCTCGACGGCTGGGCGTTCGCGATCATGCTCGCGATCGGCGGGTTCTGTCTGCAGTCGACGCTTCCTGTGAACGTGAGCTTCGGCCAGGCGCTCGCGCCGGTCCGCGCCGCCACGGTCTCCTCGCTGATGATGGGCTTCGCGTGGGGCAGCGGCGGGCTGAGCGTGCCGCTCGTCGGCCTGGCGGCGGACCGGTTCGGGATCGAGCCAACGCTGATTGCGCTCTCGGCCGGTCCGATCGCCGCGGCGCTCTGCGCGTGGCCGCTGCCGGGCGGACGCATCGCCCACACGGCGCCCCAGCCGGCGGCGGTCGCGATGTCCGAGCCGGCGGAATAGAATGGTCTTGTGCCGCGCTATCCCGGCTCTAGCGGCGTGATGTACCAGTTTGGTCCCGGCTCGATGACCCCGGCCGTCAGGTTCATCATCTGGGCCAACGTCGTCATGTTCCTGGTGACGTTCTTCGTTCAGGGCATCGTCCCCTACCTGGCCTTGACGCCGCAGCACGTCTTCGAGAGAGGCTGGCTGTGGGAGCCGGTCACCTACATGTTCCTGCACGGCGACCTGTTCCACATTCTGTTCAACTTGCTCGGCATCTGGATGTTCGGCGTCGAGCTGGAGCGCATGTGGGGCACGCCGTACTTCGTAAAGCTGTACGCGGTCTCCGGCCTCGGCGCCGCTGCGACGATGCTGCTGCTGGGGTGGTTCAGCGAGCAGATGTACCACGCGGCCACGATTGGCGCCTCCGGCGCGTTCTACGGCCTGCTGCTGGCGTACGGGATCGTCTTCGCGCACCGGCCGATCCTGTTGTTCTTTCTCTTCCCCATCCCGGCGCGCTACGCGGTGATGATTTTCGGCGCCATCGCGTTTCTTGGCTCGACGAACGCCGCGACGAGCCGCACCGCGCATGCTGCACACCTGGGCGGGCTGGTCACGGCGTACATCTTCCTCAAGGGCGGGCGCGGCGGGATTGCCGCTGAGATGAAGTACCGCTACGTGAAGTGGAGGATGAACCGGCTGCGCAAGAAATTCGATGTGTATTCGGGGGGGCGAGGTCCGTGGGACAGAAAAGTACACTGAGAGGATCTGGCCATGGGTGATCGGGCGATCGGGTACCCGATCACTTATTCCGATGGCCGATACAAAGATCTTCCGATTACATCACCCGATCGCCCGATCGCCCATCGCCAGATCTAGAGCAAGGATCGTACGTATCCCCCGTCGACAACCAGCGTCTGGCCGGTAATGTAGCTGGCGCGCTCGGATGCCAGAAAGGCGATCGCCTCCGCCACCTCGCGCGGATCTCCCATTCTTCCGATCGGCACGGCGGCGAGCGTGCGCCGATCGACCTCCGCGGCCGAACGTCCCTCGCGCTTTGCCGTGGCGTCGGCCAGCTCGACGACGCGAGCGGTGCGCGTGTAGCCGGGGGCGACGCAGTTGACCGTGATCTGCTCGGGGGCCAGCTCGGCGGCGAGCGTTTTCGCGAAGCCGGTCACGCCGGCGCGGACGGCATTGGAGAGCATCAGCCCCGGGACTGGCTGCTTCACCGCAATCGACGTCACGCAGACGATCCGGCCGCCGCCCCGCGCGCGCAGGTGTGGGAGCGCGCCCCGGGTCAGCGTCACGACGCTCATCAGCAGCAGATCGACCGCCTGCCGCCAGTCCTGGTCGGTGAGCGCGTCGAAGAGGGCTGACCTGGGCCCGCCTGAGTTGGTGACCAGGATGTCCAGGCCGCCGAAGTGTGCGGCCGCGTCTTCCACGAACCGCTCGGCGTCGGCCTGTCGCGAGACGTCGGCGGCGATCGGCAGGATCTCCGCTCGCGTCTCGGCGGTGATGTCGCGCGCGGCCTCGTTCAGCGTCGCGCGGTCCCTTCCGCAGATCGCGATGCGGCATCCGTCGCGCGCGAGCGCCGTCGCGGCTGCGCGCCCGATGCCGCGGCTGCCCGCGGCGACGAGGGCGACGCGATCACCCGTCATCTGGCC